>NHFW02000003.1:0-18030 GCA_002171295.2 Flavobacteriaceae bacterium TMED121 | reverse complement strand
TGAAATTTACTCAAANTNATTTANCAATTANATACTANTTTAATNGTCTTTTGATCTGNTTCAGTTTCATNAATGCNTCNATTGGNGTNAGTNNATCAATATCNAANTCAGTGATNTCCTCTCTTAAAGATTCTAATATGGGATCNTCCAANTTAAAAATACTTAATTGCATCTCATCCTTACCTACCTTTANACTTTCAGTATTNGTTTCAAGNGTATTNGACTTTTCCAANCCCTTTAATTTTTGGTGAGGCTCTNCGAANAACAAACTCNGGCATNCCNGCCATTTTTGCAACNTGAATACCAAAGCTNTGAGCNCTGCCNCCNGNAATCANTTTTCTTAAAAAAAGNACTTTATCCTCTAACTCCTTGACNGANACATTGTANTTTTTAATNCGANTAAAATCATGGGTCATTTCATTCAATTCNTGATANTGGGTAGCNAATAGTACTTTCGNTTTTGCNGGATGTTCGTGAAGGTATTCNGCAATTGCCCAGGCAATAGAAATNCCNTCATAGGTGCTGGTTCCACGACCNATTTCATCNAGTAANACTANACTNTTTTCTGTAATATTGTTTAAAATNGAAGCNGTTTCATTCATCTCGACCATAAAGGTAGATTCNCCCATAGANATNTTATCACTGGCNCCNACNCGNGTAAAAATTTTNTCNATNANCCCNGTTNTCATAGNNACTGCTGGAACNAAACTACCCATTTGCGCCATNAAAACCAGNAGAGCNGTTTGGCGAAGTATNGCTGACTTACCAGACATATTCGGCCCCGTAATCATAATGATTTGTTGACTTNAAGGATCAAGAATTAAGTCATTGGCGATAAAGGGGGTTCCGGGCGGTAATTGGTGCTCAATNACAGGGTGGCGGCCTTCTTTGATCTCCAACAGGGGCGTGTCAAAAAAATGGGGGCGTGAATACTTGTGCTTCAATGCCAAAAAGGCAAAACACCACATAACATCTAGTCGTGCGACCTGCTGCGCATTGGTCTTNAGCAGCTCCAAATNTTTTTGTAATTCTGTGAGTAGTTCAAAATAAAGCCTGCTTTCTAGTGACTTAATTTTTTCTTCCGCTCCAAGAATCTTGATTTCGTATTCTTTTAACTCCTCGGTGATATATCGTTCAGCACTAACCAAGGTTTGCTTTCTAATCCAATCCTCTGGNACCTTCTCTCTGTGNGTATTGCGTACCTCAATATAGTAGCCAAATACATTNTTAAACGCTATTTTTAAAGAAGGNATTTGAGTTCGTTCACTTTCCCGTTCAAGCATGCTGTCTAAATGTTCTTTTCCTGAATGTAAAAGTTGCCTTAACTCATCTAACTCAACATTGACCCCATCTGCAATAACTTCTCCTTTACCTAATAAAACTGGAGCCTCGGATTTTAGAGTAGATTTAATCAATTTAATAACCTCCATCGCGTCTAAAAACCTACCACCTAAAGTTTTTAGTTTTGTTGACGGATGGTCGAGAAGATCAACCTTAATCTCAGTAATTTGATCCAAAGACTTCCCCAATTGCACAAGTGCCCTTGGACTGATTTTTTGAGTGGCAATCTTTGCGACAATTCGTTCGATATCTACTATTTCACTTAAGTGATTCGCCATTTTGTCCTTTATTGAGTCATCTTTTGTCAAAGCCTCTACTAAATCTAGTCTCTCTTCTATTTTTGATAGATTTCTTTCGGGGAAAGCCAGCCAATGTTTTAACATTCGTCCTCCCATAGCTGTTAGAGTTTNATCCAATACATCAATCAATGCTACACCATTTGGATTGGTGGATTGAAAGAGTTCAAGGTTTCGTATGGTAAATCGATCCATCCAGACGTATTCCTCCTCAAAAATTCTNCGAATACTGGTAATATGGGGTATTTTGTTGTGGTGAGCTTCTGAGAGGTAATGTAAAATAGCCCCAGCAGCGACAACCCCAGCTTTCATTTCTTGAATTCCAAAACCTTTCAGTCCAAGTGTATTAAAATGATCGGTCAATTTTTGTTCGGCATAGCTGCTTTCAAAAANCCAATCCTCNAGGTAGAATACATTAAATTGATTNCCCATTAATTTGGTAAANTNCTTTTTAGNAGGTTTNGCAACCAAAACCTCTGNNGGAGAAAANTTTTGTAACAANTGTTCCATTTGAATCACACTCCCCTCAGAGACCCAATAATCGCCAGTAGAAATATCTAAAAAAGAAATTCCTGTTTTTTGTTTCCCAAAAAAAACTGCTGCCAGGAAGTTGTTTTTCTTATGTTCTAAAACCTCTTCATTTAATGAAACCCCTGGGGTAACTAGTTCTGTAACACCTCTTTTAACAATTTTTTTTGTCATTTTAGGGTCTTCTAACTGGTCGCATATTGCGACCCTACATCCAGCCCTTACAAGTTTTGGCAAATAAGTGTTTAGCGAGTGGTGTGGAAATCCTGCCAATTCTATTTCACTGCTACTACCCGCCCCCCTTTTTGTGAGAATTATCCCCAATATTTTTGACGCCCGAATGGCATCAGCTCCAAAGGTTTCATAAAAATCTCCTACACGAAACAGTAATAACGCATCAGGATATTTTCCCTTGATCTGGTTATATTGATTCATTAAAGGGGTATCCTTCTTAGATTTAGCCACTTGAGAACGATTTATACGAATGTAATTATTAATAAATTCTTGCAATAATTGGGTTTGAAAAATTTGTTAACACTTAAGGAGTCCCCTGTAATATTTAGTATTTTAGACCATGCGTAAACTCAAAAACAGCGAACTGGATCGTAAGACCATTCAGGTATTTAAAAAAGCGGTCAAGACCCCTTTAATTGTAATTCTCGACAACATTCGTAGTTTAAATAATGTCGGCTCTGTTTTCAGAACTGCTGATGCTTTTTTGATCGAAAAGATCTATCTGTGTGGTATCACTGCTGTACCGCCGCATAAAGATATCCATAAAACCGCACTTGGAGCGACGGAGTCAGTAGAATGGGAATACCAAAAGGACATAGTGATTTTAATCAAAAAACTTCAGGAAAAAGAAATAAAAGTCTTCGCTATTGAGCAAGCTGATGGAGCATTGTCTCTTGAGAATTTAGAGGTCAATACTGATCAAAAATATGCTTTTGTATTGGGTAATGAAGTAAAAGGTGTTTCCCAGGAGGCAGTAAACCAATGCGATAGTGTAATCGAAATACCACAAGAGGGAACCAAACACTCCTTAAATATAGCTGTTGCTAGTGGCGTGGTTTTATGGGATTTTTACCATAAACTAAAAAAGCTTTGATTCGCAATAGAATTATTTGATAAGCAGCTTCTCCTTCTACAAAATTTAAATCACTTAGATCAATATCACAAAAATCAAAATTACTCTCACCATTAAAAAATGATTGATACCCTCGCTCTATTTTATTTAGGTATTCTCCAGATATTTTTTGCTCATAAGGCCTTCCCCTGCATATAATATTCTTCTTTAATTGATTAATAGTATGTTTTAGGAAAATTACTTTTTGAGGAAAAGAAAAAGTTTTGAAACATTCCAAATAATGCTTTTTAAAAGCATCAAAATCGGATGAGGATAGATTAATTTGAGCGAAAATTAGTGATCGAAAGAGAGAATGGTCGGCAACCCCTCCCGACGAACTTACTCGATCATTAACAAATGTCTGAAATTGCTGAAATCGATCCTCCATAAAATGATTTTCTAGGGCTAGAGCATAAGTTGATGGATCGTCATAAAATTTTTTCAAAAAAGGATTTTCTTTAAAATTCTCCTGTAGAAAAGGAACTTGATATTGTTTCGCGATTTTTTGAGCAAGTGAAGTTTTTCCGACCCCTATATTCCCTTCAAAAATCAAAATTTCCCCTCCCTCAAAGCATGCTGGAGACCAATCAGATAGTGGGCTTTTTTTTAACTTGCTTTTATCCTGAGTAACGGACAGTAAGTCAATAATGGTTTTTTGTAAAACAGGGTGAATAAGTTCGGGATTGATTTCATTGAGCGGATAGAGAACAAAATTACGCTGGGCTATTCTGGGGTGGGGTAAAATAAGGGCTGACGTATTAATAATTTGTTCCTCATAAAATAAAAGATCTAAATCAATAGATCTTGACTGATACCCAATTTGAATAGAGCGTTCTCTTCCCATAGCTAGCTCAATCTCCAGTAGCTTTTCTAATACATCTGAAGGGTTAAAGTTGGTGTCGATCCCAATACAGGCATTAAGGAAATCTGGACCTTCAAAACCCAAGGATGGGGTTTGGTAAATAGAAGAAAGTGCGATCAAATCGCCTATTTTATTTTGAATTCGAGTAACCGCCTCCCGAATATTTTCAAGGCATTTACCTTTATTTGCTCCAAGTGAAATATAAGCTTTACTCATCTTAATCCTATTGCTAAATTTCGTAAAACAATTTCACAAACCCTATCTTTGTTGTCAAAATCGACTGAAATG
Source organism: Flavobacteriaceae bacterium TMED121 (assembly GCA_002171295.2). Lineage (GTDB taxonomy): Bacteria > Bacteroidota > Bacteroidia > Flavobacteriales > Flavobacteriaceae > UBA8316. The sequence goes on along the minus strand of NHFW02000003.1, from coordinate 13,589 downwards.
AATTTCTTTAAAAGTTTTTTAGCATCTCTCTTGGGAGCCTCTGTTGCACTTGGCCTGACAATCATTTTCTTTTTCATGGGTATCGCTGCCATTGCCACTTCTGTCAATTTAGAAAAGATTGATTCAGATTTTATGAGTGAAAATAGTATTTTGAATCTCAATTTAAATGTATCCGTGAGGGATCGGAGTCCTGCTTTTAACCCCTTTCGATTTTTATCAAATAAAGGGCCATCAATCGTTGGGATGAATGCCATTATTGGAAGCATCAATAAAGCAAAAAAAGATCCAGAAATTAAAGGAATTCGACTCAACTCTGGTTTTATCAACTCTGGATGGGCACAGACCCGTGAGATAAGAAACTGTCTTAAAAATTTTAAAAAATCAGGAAAATTTATTTATGCTTATGCTGATTTTATGTCCCAAAAGGGGTATTACCTCAGTTCGGTGGCAGACAGTATTTTTATGAACCCCGTGGGAGTCATTGAGCTCAAGGGGCTTTCCTCGGAGGTCCTCTATTATGAGGATTTTCAAAACCAGTATGGGGCAAAAATGGAGGTAATTCGACATGGGAAATACAAAAGTGCTGTGGAGCCCTTTTTGCAAAATAAAATGAGTGATGAAAACCGAACACAAATAAGAGATCTACTAGATGCAGTTTGGACAACCATTCGTAATGACATAGTAGAAAGTAGAGGCCTCTCCAAAAACACTTTAGAAACACTAGTAGAAGAGCTTTTAGTAACGGATGCAAAAGAAGCTATGGTCAATGGAATGATTGATGCGCTGGTTTACGAGAAGGGTTTTGAAAAAAGCATTAAAGCTGCACTTGGGGCCAATAAAGATGACCCCATAAATTCAGTTGAATTTTATCAAATGAATTCCCAAATCAAACCATACAATAATGGTACAAAAGATCTAATTGCAGTAATCTATGCAAATGGGCCTATTCTTTACACTGAAGGATCAGAGGAAATCATCGGAAAAAATGCACTGAACCAAGCTTTTGAAGATATTCTAGAAAGTAAAAATATTAAAGGAGTTGTTTTACGAATTGACTCTCCTGGAGGAGATGCTATGACTTCTGAAATAATTTTGAATGCCATGAGAAGCTTAAAGGGTAAAAAACCTTTGGTAGTCTCCATGGGGAATGTCGCTGCCTCTGGAGGATATTACATTGCTTGTTTGGGAGATAAAATTTATGCCGATCCCATGACCATAACTGGATCTATTGGCGTATTTGCAGCGTTTCCAAATATGAAGGGGCTGGCAGACAGGATTGGTATCAACGCAGAACAAGTAAATTCACATGATAACGCAATGGGCTACAGTCTTTTAGAACCATTAAGTAAAGGTTTTAAAAATTCAACTAAAGGTACAATTGAAAAAATTTATACAACTTTTAAGTCACGTGTNNCAGAAGGTCGNTCNCTTGATATGNAAAAAGTAGAAGACCTATCNCAAGGTCGTGTCTGGTCNGGTAAAGATGCNCTAGNAAATGGATTGGTGGATGCCCTTGGNGGACTAGAGGATGCNATTGAGGCTNCTNCGGAAATGGCAGCTGTTAAAAACTTCAATNTTGTTAATTACCCCAAANATGAAGATGAATTTGAGCAGATGTTCTTAGATGCTTTGTCTTTTAACCGTTTAAAAATATTTAACCACCCAATTCAAAAATTTNCCTCAGAATTTATCGAACTTANCATGCTNAAGGGTATTCAAGCAAGAATCCCTTTTTTTATAAATATTGAATAAATGAAACCTCAACAGCAGCAACTGGCAGCAAAAATATACTTGTATCTCGCTGCATTGTTCATTACCTCACTAGTAGTNTCTAATCTGATTTTTCAAAAATTCTTTTTTTGGTATCCATTTCAGGGTGAGGTATTTGGCATTAGACTGTTTGAACTATCAGTAGGAATTTTACCCTATCCATTAACATTTTTGATTACCGATTTGATCTCTGAAATTTATGGGAAAAAAGCCGCTAACCGGGTTGTAACTGCAGGAATTTTCGCTTCCTTTTTTTCAATGGGGATTTTACTTCTAGCTGATTATGTTCCTGCCATAGAAAATTCTCCAGTAGATGATATGACCTTCAAAAAAGTTTTCTCGCTTTCTCCATTAGCTGTTTTGGCCTCAATGATGGCTTACCTTATTGCGCAATTTGTCGATATAAAAATATATCACTTTTGGAAAAAGCTGACCAAAGGGAGACTGCTCTGGTTGCGAAATAACTTTTCCACTTTTGCCTCTCAGTTCCTGGATACTTTTTCAGTGATTTTGTTATTGTCTCTTTTCGGAATTCTCCCTTGGGATTTATTTTTTGGGTTGGTATTATCCGGTTTTATTTTTAAGATAATCGTTGCCGCTTTGGATACCCCGCTATTATATCTATTTGTTTGGCTTTTTAGAAAAAAATTCGACCTCAAGATTGGGGAAGAGATAAGTCTTTGAATATATGACAAGTGAAGATAAACCTTTGACCAGAATCAATAAACACTTAAGCGAAATAGGTTATTGTTCCCGAAGAGAAGCAGATAGACTTGTCGCAGCAGGTCGTGTTTTAGTCAATGGGAAAAAAGCAGAAATGGGACTTAAAATATGCTCTGAAGATCAAATCACAGTAAATGGTGAAGCGTTAAGTAACCCTAAAAATAAGCTTGTTTACCTAGCTTTTAATAAACCTAAAGGAATTGTTTGCACTACTGACACCCGTGTAGAAAAAGATAATATCATCGACTTTATCAATTATCCAAAAAGGATTTTTCCAATTGGTCGATTGGACAAGCCAAGTGAAGGGTTGATTTTTTTAACCAATGACGGAGATATTGTAAATAAGATTTTAAGGGCTAGAAATAATCATGAAAAGGAATATTTAGTTACTGTCAATAAACCAATTACCAAGGAATTTATTAATAAAATGGGAAATGGAGTTCCGGTTCTTGATACNGTAACAAAAAAATGCTTTATAAAACAAACGCATAAAAANCAATTTAGAATTATTCTTACGCAAGGTATAAATCGACAAATACGAAGAATGTGTGAGTTTTTAAACTATAGGGTTAAGGATCTTAAAAGGATTAGAATTATGAATATAAAGCTGGACGTTAAAGTGGGAAAATGGCGCTATTTCAAACCAGACGAACTAAATACACTTAATCAGCTTTTAAATCAGTCNTCAAAGACTCANCNCTANTCAATCTCAATTNTTACTCTNGTTCCTTCATTGGATCNAATATTATAGACNGTTTGATCTTCAAAAANAAGGTATTGACCCTTTATACCTTTTAATAATCCNGAAAATTTATTCTCCTTTTCTAGATTTAAACTTTTTACTTTCTCTGGGTATTGTAAGACAGGNAAATTAATCTCCNTTACCTNATTACCGCTNATAATATANGGCTTTAGATCTTTAGGTAGTTTATCAATGGCTTCCNTTATTACTTTCTCCCATNGTACTTCCTCATNTTCATTTTGCAACATTTTTCGCCAATTGGTTTTATCGGAAAAATACTCTTTTAATGCAACTTCTGCCACACCCGCCAAGTACCTGTTTGGAACCTCTAAAATACCGACTGCCTGATGAGCTCCTTGGTCAATCCATCGCGTAGGAATTTGACTTTTACGGGTAACTCCAACCTTGAGATGACTGCTTGAAGCGAGATAAACCCAATGAGGTTGTAACTGGACTTTCTTTTCGTACTCTAAATCTCTGTCCTCAAGACCTAAATGTGCTTTGCTTAGTTCTGGACGCATTACCCAATCTCCAGCGGACGGAATATCAAAAAAGCATTGTTTACAGAAGCCCTGTCTGAAAATAGGCTTAGACTGATTACAGTTTAAACATTGACTCCCATCATAGGTGATTTTTAGATTACGACCCAAAAATCTATTCATCACCAAAAAGTCATCCTCCAGGTCTAGAAAGTAACGAATTGGAACTTCTTTTTCTGTAATCATTTTCCTAAGAACTCCCCGAAACATCTTTAATTTAAAAGTTTATATTTTTGTTTAAATATACATTATTCTTATGCCAATTCCCCTTTTCAATTCTGTCGCTTCTTGGTTTCTAAAGAAACGTATTCATCAAATAGAACTTTTCATGAAATACCCTAATGAAGTTCAGCAAGAATTATTATATAGGTTAATCAACAGTGCTTCAAAAACAGAGGTTGGCCTTAAGAATGATTTTAGTTCAATTAAAAATTACGAAGATTTTAAAAACAGGCTTCCCATAGTAAGTTATGAGGATATTTACGAGCAAATTGAACGCTGTAGAATGGGAGAACAAAATATTTTCTGGCCTACCACAATTAAGTGGTTTGCCAAATCTAGTGGTACGAGTAATGCTAAGAGTAAATTCATCCCCATCAGCAGCGAGTCACTTGAAGATTGTCACTATAAAGCAGGAAAAGACTTATTATCAATTTATTATAATAATAATGAGAATGCTCAAATTTTAGCTGGTAAATGTTTGCGATTGGGAGGAAGTAATGAATTGTATCAAAACACCAACAGTTATTTTGGAGATCTTTCAGCAATAATTATTGATAACTTACCGTTTTGGGCTGAGTTAGGTAGCACTCCCAGCTATAAAGTTTCTTTAATGCCTGAATGGGAAGCGAAAATGGAAGCCATAATTGACGAAACTCTTGATGAAAAAGTTACGAGCCTTGCTGGAGTTCCTTCATGGATGTTAGTCTTACTTGAGAATGTACTTAGAAAGACAAAGAAAACTTCAATAAATGAAGTTTGGCCCTTTGTTGAGGTTTACTTTCACGGTGGGGTAAGTTTTCATCCCTACCGAGAACAATTTGAAAAATTATTCTCAGGGAGTAAATTAAATTTCTTTGAGACTTATAATGCCTCAGAGGGATTCTTTGGGATTCAGGATAGCAATTATTCAAATGAACTTTTATTGATGCTAGATTACGGTATTTTCTATGAATTCATTCCTATGGATAAAATAAATTGTGAAGAAAATCAAGTTATAATACCTCTTTGTGAAGTTGAGCTGAATAAAAACTACGCAATGGTGATAACTACAAATGCGGGACTTTGGAGATATAAAATCGGAGACACCATAAAGTTTACCTGTCTAAACCCATATCGTATCCAGATTACAGGTAGAACTAAAGTTCACATTAATGTATTTGGAGAAGAGCTGATGATTGAAAATGCTGAGGTTGCTATGAGTAAAACAGCCAATGAGTTAGGACTTGAAATAATTGATTACACTGCTGGTCCAATATTTATGGGACATAATAAAAAAGGTGGACACGAATGGATTGTAGAATTTAGAAAAAATCCAAAAAAAATTGATGACTTTGAATTGCTATTGGATCAAAATCTCAAAAATTTAAATTCTGATTATGAAGCAAAACGTTATAAAGACATCACCCTATCTGTTCCAAAAATAACAATAGCTAAAAAAGATTTATTTTATAATTGGATGGCTTCAAAAAATAAGCTTGGCGGACAAAACAAGGTTCCTAGGCTTTCTAATTCTAGAGAAATATTGAAAGAACTACTTAAAATGAATACTTAAGAAACCACTTTTAATGCAGGTAATTCTATGTTAGCAAGTTTTTGTTCTGCGTAAGTTTTAGTCACCTTTAAGTTCTTAATTTCTGATTCAGGAAGCTCAAACATAGCATCATTCAAAACTGCTTCACATAGAGATCTTAAACCACGTGCNCCCAATTTATATTCTANAGCCTTTTNTACNATAAAGTTTAATGCNCCTTGGGTAAAAGTAAGATCAATTCCNTCCATTTGAAANAATTGAACATATTGTTTTACCAGGGCATTNTTNGGAGTAGTNAGAATNGTACTCAAGGTTTCCTTATCTAGNGGATTCATATATGTCAAAACNGGTAGCCTACCAATNATTTCTGGTATAAGTCCAAATGACTTAATATCACGGGGAGTAATGTATTGCAGAATATTTTCAGGATCTACCTTTTTTAATTCCTTATTGGTATTGTAACCAATAGCTTGAAGGTTTAGACGTTTATTAATTGTTTGTTCAATTCCATCAAAGGCACCGCCAGCAATGAAAAGTATATTCGAGGTATCTACTTCAATAAATTTTTGGTCAGGATGTTTACGACCTCCCTTAGGGGGNACATTTACAATAGTTCCCTCCAATAATTTTAATAGGGCTTGTTGCACTCCTTCTCCAGAAACGTCTCGAGTTATGGAAGGATTGTCTCCCTTTCTTGCGATTTTATCTATTTCATCTATAAACACAATACCACATTGGGCTTTATCGAGGTCGTAATCAGCCGATTGCAGTAATCGAGTAAGAATACTTTCAACATCCTCGCCAACATAGCCAGCTTCTGTCAGAACAGTTGCATCCACAATAGCTAAGGGGACTTTTAAAAATTTTGATATGGTCTGAGCTAGAAGTGTTTTTCCTGTTCCAGTCTCACCAACAAGAATAACATTACTTTTTTGAATTTCAACCTCACTTTTAACATTAGTTTGGTTAATTCTTTTGTAATGATTATAAACTGCTACTGAAAGAATTTTCTTTGCAGATTCTTGACCTATAACATATTGATCGAGAAATGCTTTAATTTTTTTTGGAGGTTGCAATTCTATAAAAATGGAATCACCAGGGTTTTCTTCACTAGTTTCCTCTTTTACAATTCCATGAGCTTGAAGAATGCATTTGTCACAAATGTGTGCATCCAAACCTGCAATAAGTAATTGAGTTTGAGGTTTTGAACGACCACAGAATGAACAAGTTAATTCTTCTTTACTCATTTAGATCTATTTAGCTAAACCAAGGACTTCATCAACCATACCATATGACTTTGCTTCTTCGGCTTTCATCCAATAATCACGATCACTATCTTTATTTACTTTATCTATTTTTTGCTTGGAATGTTTGGCAATAATTTGATATAATTCGTCTTTGAGCTTTAGAATTTCTCTTGCCGTAATTTCAATATCAGATGCTTGACCTTGGGCTCCTCCCAATGGTTGATGAATCATTACTCTAGAGTGGGGCAACGCTGACCGCTTGCCCTCATGACCGGCACATAACAGAACTGCTCCCATTGAAGCAGCCATTCCAGTACATATAGTCGCCACATTAGGGGTGATAAACTGCATGGTATCATAGATTCCCAATCCAGCATAAACTCCACCACCAGGTGAATTAATGTAAAGCTGAATATCTCTTTTTGAATCNACACTCTGTAAAAATAAGAGTTGTGCTTGAATCACATTGGCAACACTATCACTTATGGCGGTTCCCAAAAACATAATCCTGTCCATCATTAATCTCGAAAACACATCCATTTGGGCAACATTCATTTGTCTTTCCTCGATGATATATGGTGTCATGCTACTGACGATTTTATCCAAATAAATTGAATTAATTCCGTGGTGCTTAGTAGCAAACTCTTTAAACTCTTTTCCGTAATCCATATCTTTAAAAATATACTGTAAAATTAATTAAATAAAATTAGCCTTGGCCGTATGCCTCTTTTATAAATTTATTAAAGTCGATCTTTTTCTTTTTGAGAGAAAGATTAGATTTAAAAAAATCCAATAATTTTTTACTCATTAATTGTTCAGATAGTCTCCTTGCCTCGTCTTTGTTAGACATAACCCTTGCAACGACTCCTTCTAATTCTTCATCTGGTAAGCCCGCTTGCCCATACTGTGTCATCTGCATGAGTATCATGTCCTTTGCGAAATCTTTCAGTTCGTCAAAATTTATATTTAAATTATTNTCGGCAATAATTTTTCCCTCAATTAATTGATACCTAATNCCTTTTTCGGAGCGATCATATTCTTCTTTAGCCGCTTGAGCTGTCATTGGTTCCTTTCCAGAGTTTTGCATCCACTTAACTAAGAATTCCGATGGTAAATCAAATTTTGTTTTTTTAATTAAATACTCCGTGACATCGTTAAGTAGTTTTTGGTCAGATTGTTGTTCAAACTGCTTTTCCATTCCTTCAACTATCTTCTTCCTCATTTCATCTTCAGACTTCACTTTATCTGGACCATAAATTTTATCGAAGAATTCTTGATTCATTTCTGCTAAGACACGTTCATTGATTTCTTTGACATCAATAGTAATTTCTCCAACAATTTCAGAAATTTTATCGGCAGAAATATTTAAAATACGTGTTGCAGTAGCATCGTCTTTAAAAAGTTTTTTAAACTTCAAGTCAAGTACAGTTCCAACTGTTGCCTTTTTTAGAACAGCAAGGTTAGATTTTCCCGAGATTTGACTCAGATCGAAAGTATTAGTGACCTCTATTTTAGAAGCTTCATTTTTAAAAACGGCAGTAATCTCAAATTCATCAAGTGGATTTTGCCTTGGAACCAATTGACCATATTGCTTACGTTGTTGTTTAATTTGGTCATTAATCATGGTTTCACTTGCAGTAATATCATACTGGATGATCTTATTTTTTTCGGTAAGATTCACCTGAAAATCAGGGGCCAAACCCAACTCAAATGCAAAAGATAGTTCAGGGGCTTTCCAGTCAAGCTCCTCCTTTATTATTGGGAGGGGGTTTCCTAGTATATTAATGTTCTGTTCTTTTAAGTATTTATCTAAGTTTTCTTGAAGTAGTTTGTTGACTTCATCTACCGTAACTGAAGTTTCATACTGCTTTTTAATCATCCCAAGAGGAACGTGTCCCTTCCTAAAGCCAGGTATATTNNCTTTTTTTCTGTAATCAGTAAGAACATTGGATACCTTTTCTTCAAAGTCGTTACGNTCAATTTCTATNGTAATTACTGCATTTAATGAACNGCTGTCTGATCGTGAAATTTTCATATAAATTTGCTCAAAATATGGGCGCAAAAATAGGGTTTTTTAAATTGCCTAACAAGGAGATTGNTCAACATCCNANNTTNANNNTGAGATTTTAAAAAANNGAGTTCANCANAAAAAATTTAAAGATTNATACTTTTTNAAATTATTATTCTAAATTTGCACNCTNAGAATTAATAANCAGAAGGTCGNGAACCTTCATAAATTAATATGNTATGCCCGTAAGAATAAGACTNCAAAGACACGGAAAAAAAGGTAAACCNTTNTATTGGATNGTNGCNGCAGANTCNCGNTCAAAAAGAGATGGNCGTTATCTNGAAAAANTAGGTNTTTACAANCCAAATACCAANCCNGCNACTGTAGAANTAGANNTAGAGGGTGCNGTTAANTGGTTANAGAATGGTGCNCAACCATCAGANACTGCTAGNACTTTACTTTCTTACAGAGGTGCGATGATAAAGTATCACCTTAATGGAGGTGTGCGAAAAGGAGCTTTTAGTCAAGAGGAAGCAGATAAAAAATTTACCGCTTGGTTAGAAGAAAAGCAAGCTAAAATTCAAGCTAAAGTCGATGGTTTGGATAAAGACAAAGCTAGCGACTTAGCAAAACGATTAGAAGCTGAAAAAGCAGTTAATCAAAAGCGAATTGATGATTTGTTATCAAAGCCTGAAGTTGATGAAACTGAAGACGTATCACCTGAATCTGTAGAAGCAGAAACTAATGAGATAGAAAATGAGGAGGCTACAGTAGTTAATGAAACCTCATCAGAGGAACCTTCCTCAGATAAAATAGCTGCTGAAGAAGCTCCCAAAGATGATGCTACTATTGAAAAACAACCTGCTGCGGATATAATTGAGGAAGCTACTGTAGGTGATGAGACCACTGCAGAGGAACCTTCCCAAGAGAAAGTAGCAACTGATGAAGCTCCCAAAGACGAGGTTACTACTGAACAACAACCTGCTGCTGAGGAGGGTACTGAAGAAGAGGAAAACAAAGAATAACCTAATCCTTTGAACCTATCATGCTAAAGGAAGATTGTTTCTTTCTAGGGACTATTGTAGGGAAATATAGTTTTAAAGGCGAGGTATTGATTAAACTTGAAACTGATAGTCCTAAAAGCTATTTGGATTTGGAGGCAGTTTTGGTAAATAACCCTCANGGTCTCGTTCCCTTCTTCATTGATAGTGCNCNGTTACATAAAACTTCATTACTTCGTGTAAAGTTTGAGGGAGTATCAAACGAAACTGAAGCAGACCAATTGATCAAGAAAAAAGTCTTTTTACCGTTAGACCAACTTCCAAAATTAGAAGGAAATCGTTTTTACTATCATGAGATAAAGGATTTTATTGCCATTGATCAATTTGAAAAAAAAATTGGTGTAATTAAATCAGTTAATGANTCGGGCCCTCAAGCACTTTTTATGATTGACAACAACGGAACAGAAATATTGATACCTGTTCACGATAATTTTATTACCAAACTGAATCGTGAGAAAAAAAGAATCTATTTAAATCTTCCCGATGGATTGTTAGAGATTTTTCAATAAGTCTAAAAGTCAAAAACCAGCCCAAAGGTTGGTATTGGTATGTTATTATTCTCATTGGTNTCTACACGCACAAGTGAATTTGGTATAATCAATTCACCATTTTCAGCACGATTAAGTCCGAATTCTTCGGGGAGCGGTATACTTTGGGCCAAAAAATTTTGAATTTCAAAATAGAAATTAAACGAGTACCGTTTAAAGTTCCATTTTTTATCAAAGCGTATATCTGCAAGATTAAAGGGGTCTAATTTACTACGCCCCAACTGATTGTAATCCAATACAATCTCTGGGTAGGCAGTCAGGGAGGCATCTAAATCAACTGGCACATATGGAGTNCGACCAGAAAACCTCCAACGAGCACTTATTTCCCAATTTCGTTTTAATTTATATCCACCCGAAAAGGAAATTAAATGTCGGCTATCCCAAACCGAAGGAAGAAGTTTTCCAGAGCTGGTGCTAAACTGACTATGAAAATAGGTATAAGCAAAAACGCCATAGAANTTTTTAGCAAGTTTTTGTTGATAAAGCGCCTCAATTCCATAGCTTCTTCCTTTTCCATCACTTGTTATCGCCTCATTACCCAATACTTCAAAACCACCGCCTTTATTAGCCAAAGAAACCTGATCAATTATTGAAATCGGATACCTGCTGTACTTTTTATAAAATCCTTCAAGGGTAATTCTGGATGCATTACCAGGTGAGTATTCCAACCCAAAAACAGCATGATCACTTTGAGTGTATTTTGCAGATTGATTGATAAAATTGCCCACGTCTTGAAATCCCAACATTGTATAGGTAGGGATTTTAAAGTAACGTCCAACAGATGCATTAATTTTCCAGCTTTGATCTCCCGTCAGGTTATAGGTTAGCGAAAGCCGTGGTGAAAAATTATCTGTCATCTTTGAACCTTGGGAAAATGTATCCTCATCAACTCTAAAACCAAATGAAATACCAAGATTATCGTCACAAAATTTTCGTTCACCCTTAACAAAAAACCCATATTTAATAAAATCAATTCTNGTATTGTAGTCCANATTATANAAAAGACTTCGAGTATCGTTACCATAATCNGAGTACTGGATATTGACTCCAGCAACTAATTTAAATCGATTGAGGTAATGGAGAGTTTGATAACGTAGTTTTGTTTCTTGTTCATAGGAATCATTTTTAAATAAAATACCTGATTTCCGTGTATTATCCTGATAACGTGAAAAGATATTTTGCAATCTATTCGTACTAATGGAGGTAACCATATTTCCTTTTCCATTTTTGTATTTACGTTTCCAAGATAACCCTACTGTAGTAGTTTTTTGTTGAATGATTGGCACCTGCTCAATTGCTGCCTGCTGCCTAGCATCAAAATCGTCTGGGGCCTTTACTGAGAAATCATCTATCGTCCCCAATCCCAAAAAAAATAATTGAATTATAGGGGTCAATTTCATGGTTAATCTTCCACTGATAATCCCAGTAATCGGGACGAATTGGCACACCTATCAATTCAAAAAGAAACTGCAGATAACTTCTTCTGACTGAAAATAAAAGAGTAGTCTTCGCGGGCTTCTCTTTATTTTTTCTAAAAAGTGGCCCTTCAAGGGTAAGTGCAGCTTCGCTTGCACCCAGTCTGAANTTCCCTCCAAAACGATTGGGATTACCCTCCCTTTGTTCAAACGATAAAACTCCCGAGAGTGGATTATCATATTCAGCTCCAAAAGCTGAGCTAGAGAGCGTAACTTCCCTTATAAAGGAAACGTTTAACATTCCTACAGGTCCCCCAGCACTCCCTTGGGTACTGAAGTGGTTGATATTGGGTATCTCAATTCCATCGAGATAATAAACAGACTCGTTAGGAGCACCACCTCGGATTATGATATCGTTCCTGAATCCACCAATTGAAGGTGAGATTCCTGGCATACTCTGAATTACCTTAGTGATATCATTATTACCTCCAGGATAAGTTTCTATCTCAACTGCAGAAAAGGTTTGAGTGGATAATGGTGTTTCAAGAGTAGTTCTAAACGGACTTTGTTGGATGACAATTTCATCTAGTTCATTAGTTGATTCCTCCAAAAGGATTTGTAAAGGAGGTGTTCCAAATGCTTTGATTATTATATTATAAATGGTTTGAGACTGATAGCCAAGATGACTAATATCAACATTATAAGTTTTGGTGGGAATATCATTGATGGTAAAATATCCATTTTCATCGGTGGCTACCCCCAATAAGGAATTTTCTAATAAAATAGTAACTCCTTGGATGGGAAGTTGAGTCTGACTATCAAGTACCCTTCCTGTTAAATTCCCTGAATTCTGAGATGACAATAAGCCAAATGAAAGAAGAATAAAGATTAGTATTAAATTTTTTAATATCATTATTTATAATTAAACTAAATAAAAATTTGTGATTTGATCAACCTTTATTCATTAAACTTATGTAGATAAAATTAAATTTGATGCAAAATTAATAATTGTGATTAATAAAAGAAGAAAATTTTTAAAAACAGCTTGTGCTCCCGTTGCATTTTCAATGTTTGGTATTTCGTTAATTGAAGCTTGTAGCAAAGAAGATAACAGCACAATAACTAACAATCTTAATAATCAAAATAATTCTAGTGGAAGTACTTCTGATAATAGCGTAACTATTGATCTTGAAAACTCAATGTTTACAAGTTTGAATAATGTGGGAGGTTGGATTAATTACAGTACAGAAAACATGTTATTATTAAGAATAACTTCTACAGAAATAAGAGCTTTTAGTAATGTTTGTCCACATCAAGGATCTCAGAACAGTTGGTCTTATAATAATTCCAAATTTCGATGTGCCTCACATGGAAGATCATTTGAGGACAGTTGTTCAGGAGGGTTGACCTGTTATACTGCAACATTACAGGGAAGTACTTTGACGGTAACCCGTTAATCAAAAAGCTTCTTTTTACTTTTGTCCTTACTTTTTTCCCTTTTAGGCCTCTTTTTTAGTGCCTCCTCTTCCTCCAACCTTTTTTCTTCCTCTTTTAATTCAAACTCCTCTCTAAATTGATTAAGTTCACCGATATTAATCTGCTCTTGATCAGGAGCCTGAGGAAGTACATCCTCAACGGTGAAATTAGCCTTATCTGTCTGTTTTCTCATAATTTCCTTTGCAGCCTTAAGGTTAAAATAAACACCTGGATCTATCATTTTATTGGCTACATAGTTTTCTTTCTTTTTACTATCCCAACGAATAAATACAAAGCCACCATTAAC
>NHFW02000014.1 GCA_002171295.2 Flavobacteriaceae bacterium TMED121 | reverse complement strand
CAGAACTTCACTCGAGTGAATAGTTTCGACATTAACATTTATTGAGTCACCATTGAATAAAGTAACGGGAACTTCTACGTCATTTATGTATTTATCAGATGCCTTGACTTCCATTCCAACACCCAGGGCAATTTTAGCTACTTCTTGTCCAATTCTTCCAAACCCAATAATCCCAAGTGTCTTTCCGCGAAGTTCAATGCCTTTTGCATAAGCTTTTTTTAAGCTTTTAAAATTACTTTCTCCCTCTAATGGCATATTTCTATTTGAATCGTATACGAACCTAACACCTCCGTAGAGATGAGCAAAAACTAATTCTGCCACGGAAGATGAGGAGGCAGCAGGAGTGTTTATAACACTAAGCCCTTTTTCTCTAGCGTATTCTACATCGATATTATCCATTCCAACACCCCCACGACCGATGATTTTTAATCCTGGACAAGTGTTAATAAGTTCTTTTCTTGCAGTAGTTGCACTTCTAACCAACAAAACGACAATTTTGTTCTCATTTATAAAACTCACCAATTGCTCTTGTGCAACATTAGTGGTAATTACTTCGTAACCGGCTTCGGTCAGCGCATCTATGCCCGACTGTGAAATACCGTCGTTAGCTAATATTTTCATTGTAAATTAATTAAACGTTCTTTCAAATTCTTTCATGCAATCCACAAGTGTTTGAATACTTTCCATGGATAGGGCGTTGTAAATTGAAGCGCGGTAACCTCCAACGGATCTATGTCCTTTCAGTCCACTTATTTTAGCATTGTTCCAGATGGTATCAAAAATTGCCGCACTACTATCATCTACAAGGTTGAAAGTAGCATTCATAGCACTACGATCATCTAAATTGGCAAATCCCTCAAATAAGGGATTTCGGTCAATCTCATCATAAATCATTGCTGCTTTCTTTTCGTTTTGGATACCCATACCGCTTAGACCTCCGTTTTTTAAAATCCAACGCAAATTAAGTAAAACAGTATACACTGGAAATACAGGAGGGGTATTGAACATGCTTCCCGCATTGGCTTGAATCTCATAATTTAACATCGATGGAATTGATCTACTTACCTTATTGAAAGCAGTTTCCTTAATTATTACCAAAGTAACGCCGGAGGGTCCCATATTTTTTTGAGCCCCAGCATAGAAAAGGTCAAATTTAGAATAATCGAGGGGTCGAGAAAAAATATCTGAACTCATGTCGGCTACTAGTGGTACAGAAGTTTCGGGTAAATTTTTATATTGAGTACCGAAGATGGTATTGTTGGACGTGATGTGTAGGTAATCCAAATCATTTGGAATATCATATCCCTTTGGGATGTAATTAAAGTTCTTGTCTTTGGACGAGGCCAACTCAATCACATCACCTAAAAATTTGGCCTCTTTAATCGCCTTGGTTGACCATGTTCCAGAATTCACATAACCTGCCTTTGATTCGAGCATATTGTAAGCGGTCATCAGGAATTGCATACTTGCTCCTCCTTGTAAATACATCGCTTTATATCCTTTTCCTTCCAACCCAAGTATTTGAAGGGCCAAATCACAAGCCTCTTCCATTATAGCTTTAAATTCATTGCTGCGATGGGAAATTTCGATTAAGGATAAACCTATGTCATCTAGCTCTAATACCGCCTCCGCAGCACCTTGAATAACCTCTTGGGGTAAAATTGCAGGTCCTGCACTAAAATTGTGTTTTTTCATATGAATAATAATTTGCAAATATCAAAAGTTAAGTGCAAATTCCCATTCAAAAAATCGGAATTTTTGATATATTTCTTAACAAACTGTTAAATAATCTTACCATTAAAATTAGAGAGATACTAAGAATCTAATTGTGTCGACCCCGTCAGCATAATCCCATAAGTTAGGCTTTTGGGTAGAGCCGAAAGTAACCGCGCTTTTGTGAGACTCGTTTGTGACAACACATTGTATATAATCTTTTTGTTTATCAAGTTGGTTTTTCAATAATCTATATTCAGTATAAAATTCGTAAAAAGCACAAGCAATAGGGGATGAGATTGCTGAATCTTTTTTTAGCATAAAGAAACCATTTTCCTTAAACTCGAATTCACTCATCAAAAAAATAGCTTTGTTATAATCGTAATTGTTAGCATATTTATTGACATTAATAAGATTTGAAAAAGGATAGATTCCACCAAAAATTTTATTTAAGTCATACCCTTGTGGCAGGTATAGTTTAGAGACACTCCTACAGCCCAATCCAAAATACTGAAGCATATCCCTTCCCAATCCTTCCAGTTCAAGTTTAGTTTCCTTTCCATTTAATATGGCGATCCCATTCCTGTTTTTTCTTATTATACTTGGATATTTAGAAAAATAATAATTAAAATAGCGAGCAGCATTATTACTACCTGTAGCTATAACGGCATCGAAATCTTCAAGTTTTTCGGATGTAAAAGAGGTCATTGATTTCAATAAGGAATTATTATTGACAATGAAAGGGATTAACACTTTGTCTTTCGATGAGCATTTGACCAACGCAATATTTCCGGTTACCCAAATCGCAATTAGATCATGGAATCCAACCATAGGAAGGTTACCCGCCAGAACTAAAGCAATGATTTTTGGGGTACGATTTTCTTCAATTTCGTATGCCGCCAACCACTTTTGTATTTTTTCCTTTTCCAAAGCAATTCCCCAGCAAGCGATTGCATGAAGGCATTCTTTCTTTCTAAACCAGCCATTTTCTATATTGGCTTTTTCAATTGCTCTGACAAATGGAAGATATTCAGGTTTATTTTCGTCAAAGTACTTAAAGTAGTGTCCTAATGCTACTAATGCTCTAATTCTTTGACTTAGCGTACCCATTTTATTTGTAAAGAAGAATTATTGGTCTTAATTTTGAAGTCAAATTTAATTAAACATATTCATTATGGCCATAATCATTACCGATGAATGTATCAATTGCGGTGCTTGCGAACCTGAATGCCCCAATACCGCAATTTATGAAGGTGCTGATGATTGGAGGTATAAAGATGGAACCGAGCTGACGGGTAATCTTATACTTCCAAATGGAAAAGAGGTGAATGCTGATGATACTCAAATCCCTGTTTCTGATGAATTTTACTACATAGTTCCCGATAAATGTACAGAGTGTAAAGGGTTTCATGATGAGCCCCAATGCGCGGCTGTATGTCCTGTAGACTGTTGCATACCTGATGAAAAAAATATGGAAACCGAAGATGAGTTGTTAGACAAACAACGTTTTATGCATACAGATTAATATTAACTAACTTTATGAAAGCAGGTATTGTAGGATTACCTAATGTTGGTAAATCAACCTTATTCAATTGTCTATCAAATGCTAAGGCTCAAAGCGCAAATTTTCCATTTTGCACTATAGAGCCTAATGTTGGTGTAGTTAATGTACCGGATGATCGATTAGAGTTTTTGAGTAATCTAGTTAATCCAGAAAAAGTTATTCCAGCAACTGTAGAGATAGTTGATATAGCAGGATTAGTTAAAGGTGCTAGTAAAGGAGAGGGGCTGGGAAACCAGTTTTTAGGTAATATTTGTGAAACCGATGCCATACTTCATGTACTTAGGTGCTTTGATGATGATAATATCATCCATGTTGATGGTACTATTGACCCTTTAAGGGACAAAGAAACCATCGATATAGAATTACAGTTAAAAGATTTAGAGACAGTAGAAAAAAGAAAAGAAAAAATTAGCCGGTTAGCTAAAACAGGAAATAAAGAAGCTCAAAAAGAACTTGAAATTATAGAAAAAATAATCGTTGCCCTTGAAAGCGCTCAAAATGTAAGATCTATAAACTTTAGTGATGAAGAGCATTCGGTTTATGTGAATGCAATGCAGTTGATCACCGATAAGCCTGTTTTGTATATCTGTAATGTTAGTGAAAATAGTGCTGCCAAAGGGAATTTATATGTTGANCANGTTAAAGAAGCGATCTTAAGTGAAAAGGCTGAAGTGTTAGTTTTGGCTGCAAGTATTGAGGCCGATATCAACGAATTGGAATCCTACGAAGAAAGGCAGCTGTTCTTGGAAGACTTAGGACTATCGGAACCGGGTTCTGCCAAATTGATTCGTTCTGCTTATGATTTGTTGTCTCTACGTACATATTTTACTGCTGGAGAAAAAGAAGTCCGTGCATGGACCATCCGCAAGGGTTCATCTGCACCTCAAGCTGCTGGTATTATTCATTCTGACTTTGAAAAAGGTTTTATCCGTGCAGAAGTAATTGCTTATAAAGATTATCAAGCTTTAGGAAGCGAACAAAAAGTTAAAGAAGCCGGAAAGATAAGNGTAGAAGGAAAAGAGTATTTAGTTCAAGACGGAGATGTAATTCATTTTAGATTTAATNTTTAAATCTTCATTNNATTCGATTATTTCTNTAATNTTTGAAATTTTTTTAAACATTATTTTA
Organism: Flavobacteriaceae bacterium TMED121; assembly: GCA_002171295.2. Classification (GTDB taxonomy): domain Bacteria; phylum Bacteroidota; class Bacteroidia; order Flavobacteriales; family Flavobacteriaceae; genus UBA8316. The sequence goes on along the minus strand of NHFW02000014.1, from coordinate 41,501 downwards.
AAATAGAATCATAGATTAATACTTTTTCCCAGAGCCTTTCCCCTTTTTCAATAAACAATAAATGTGTAGGATCAATCTGATAGGCGTCTTGAGTTTCTAAATCTGGAAAAGTTACAATTAAACTGTAGGTGTAAGAGCTATCGATNACATGTCGTTTGGTGTTTGCGGGTTCACCTATATGGGTGCTTATGACCTGAGGATTCTTATCGATAAACTCCTCCAACACTTTTTTAAAAATTTTTCTGTCATTTTGGCTGTTTGGGTTTTTTAGCCAAAAAAAGACTATATGTACAAAATCTCCTTTTATCTTTTCTGGTATTGTTGACATGGTTATTGATTTTATAATGTAAAAACTAAATATTTAGGGTCAGTCATTTCGATTTTAATTCTTTGGCAATCTATAAAAATATTTCCTCAAAAGCCTGATTTGTTGTGGTTGGAATTTAAACTTCTCAACAATCTATATGTGTATTTTGTTAATTTCTTTGCCATGATTTAAACCTAATATTAACCTTCAAATTTTAATTTAGCTTTGACTTTATGGCCAAAGAAACCCAATATACGGAGGAGAATATTCGTTCTCTTGATTGGAAGGAGCACATACGCATGCGTCCTGGCATGTATATTGGTAAGCTTGGGGATGGCTCTTCTCCCGATGACGGCATATATATTCTACTAAAAGAAGTTTTAGACAACTGTATTGATGAGTTTGTCATGGGAGCAGGAAAAACTATTAAAATTGTAATAAAAGAAAATAAAGTAATCGTAAGAGACTTTGGTAGGGGAATCCCCCTCGGGAAAGTTGTCGATGTAGTTTCAAAAATGAATACTGGTGGGAAATACGACTCCCGTGCATTTAAGAAATCGGTAGGACTAAATGGAGTTGGGACCAAAGCTGTAAATGCATTATCCTCTACTTTTCGNGTAGAATCTGTTAGAGACAATCAAATGACAAGTGCAGAATTTGAATTTGGNAATCTTACTTTGGAAGAACCCATATTAGAAAGTTCTAGAAGAAGGGGAACCAAGATTTTATTTATCCCAGACAAAAGCATATTCAAGCATTATAAATACCGACTGGAATATGTAGAACGGATGATCAGGAATTACGTTTACCTAAATCCAGGATTGACCATAGACTTAAATGGAATAAAGTTTTTTTCTAATAATGGTCTTAAAGACTTGTTACAAGATCAAACCAATTCCGCAGATTTACTTTACCCTATAATTCACTTGCGTGGAGTAGACATAGAAGTTGCTATTTCTCATAGTCGCACACAGTACAGTGAAGAATACCATTCCTTTGTTAATGGACAGAACACTACTCAAGGAGGAACCCATCAGGTCGCTTTTAGAGAAGCCTTAGTTAAAACAATACGGGAACACTTTGGAAAGAATTTTGACGCATCCGACATTAGAAAATCGATTATCTCTGCCATAAGTATCAAAGTAATGGAACCTGTTTTTGAGTCCCAAACTAAAACCAAACTGGGTTCAACCGAAATGGGTGGAGGCATGCCTTCTGTTCGGGCNTACATTAATGATTTTTTAGGCACCCAGATGGACAATCATCTTCATAAGAATACTGAAACAGCTAATGCTATACGCAAGAAAATTTTACAAGCTGAAAAAGAGCGAAAGGAATTGTCAGGTATTAGAAAATTAGCCCGAGAACGTGCCAAAAAAGCGAGTTTACACAATAAGAAACTTAGAGATTGCCGGGTTCATCTAGCTGATTTAAAAAAAGATCGACGTTTGGAATCTACAATATTTATTACAGAAGGAGATTCTGCAAGTGGCTCTATCACTAAATCTAGAGACGTAAATACTCAAGCAGTTTTTAGTCTAAGGGGGAAGCCATTGAATACTTATGGTATGACCAAAAAAATCGTATACGAAAACGAAGAGTTCAATCTACTGCAAGCTGCCCTTAACATTGAAGACAGTTTGGAGAATTTGCGATATAATAATGTTGTGATTGCGACCGATGCTGATGTAGATGGCATGCATATTAGGCTACTGTTGATTACCTTTTTTCTTCAATTTTTTCCTGAATTAATCAAAGAGGGGCACCTTTATATATTACAAACCCCGCTTTTTAGGGTTAGAGATAAAAAACAAACTTTTTACTGCTATAGCGAAAAGGAAAAAGAAAACGCAATTAATAAACTAGCTGGTAAGCCTGAGATTACAAGATTTAAAGGTTTGGGTGAAATTTCACCAGATGAATTTAAGTATTTTATAGGCGAGGATATTCGACTAGATCCACTTATGTTAGATAAATCTACCACCACAGAGGATTTACTCCAATTCTATATGGGTAAAAATACACAAGATCGTCAAAAATTCATAATTGAAAATCTCAAGGTTGAGCTCGATACAGCAGATGAAACGGTTTAATAAGTGATGGGATTAGAAAAAGATAGTATACCTGATCAGCAGAATGATAGCGACTCTTTAGTCAAGGTCACCGGTATGTATAAAGACTGGTTCCTCGACTATGCTTCATATGTTATTCTCGAGCGGGCTGTTCCTGCAATTTATGACGGGCTAAAGCCAGTTCAAAGAAGGATTTTTCATTCGATGAAAGACCTAGATGACGGTCGTTACAACAAAGTTGCAAATGTCGTGGGACATACCATGCAGTACCACCCCCATGGTGACGCCAGTATTGCTGATGCGATGGTTCAGGTTGGTCAAAAAGAATTGTTAATTGATACTCAGGGGAACTGGGGGAATATTCTTACCGGAGATCGCGCTGCTGCATCGAGGTATATCGAAGCTAGNCTATCAAAGTTTGCATTAGAGGTGGTTTTTAGTCCNAAAGTAACTGATTGGCAATTGTCATACGACGGACGAAAAAAGGAACCAGTCCACTTACCGGTCAAATTCCCTTTATTACTAGCTCAAGGAGCTGAGGGTATTGCGGTGGGGCTCTCAACCAAGATTTTACCTCACAACTTCATAGAGTTGCTCAAAGGAAGTATCCAGCATTTAAAAGGTAAAAAAATATCGCTTTACCCTGATTTTCAAACGGGTGGTATTATTGATATTCAGTCTTATAACGATGGGAATAGAGGAGGTAAAGTTAGGGTAAGGGCTAAAATTTCCCAACAGGATAAAAATACCTTAGTTATCAACGAAATACCCTATGGAACGACAACAACGGGTTTAATCGAAAATATTCTCAAAGCCAATGAAAGGGGTAAAATAAAAATAAAAAAAATTGAGGATAATACAGCTGCGTCGGTTGAAATATTAGTCCATCTTCCTTCGGGAATTTCACCTGATAAAACCATAGACGCGCTNTATGCTTTTACGGATTGTGAGAGTTCTATTTCTCCCTTAGGCTGTGTTATTATTGAAAACAAACCCCATTTTATTGGTGTGAGTGAAATGCTGAAACTTTCTACAGACCATACGGTAGTACTTNTAAAAAAAGAACTNGAGTTTCAGCTTAAGGACTTAGAGAACCAATGGCATTACGCCTCTCTTGAACGTATATTTATCGAAAACAGAATATATAGAGATATTGAAGATGAATCTACCTGGGAAGGGGTCTTGCAGGCTATTNANACTGGGNTGTCTCCNCATACTTCAAAGCTTAAAAGAGCTTTGATAGAGGAAGACCTAGCAAGGCTAACCGAAATAAGAATTAAGAGAATTTCCAAATTTGATATCGATAAAGCTCAACAGAAAATTAAAGCTTTAGAGGTTGATATTGATGAAGTTAAAAACAATTTAGAACATCTTATTGACTACGCTATTAAATATTTTAATCATCTAATTAAAACATATGGGAGGGACAAAGAACGTAAATCTGAGATTAGGATTTTTGATGATGTCGATGCTAAAAAAGTAGTGGTTCGAAATCAAAAGCTCTACGTTAATAGAAAAGAGGGTTTTATTGGAACTTCTTTGAGAAAAGATGAATACCTCTGCGATTGTTCAGATATTGATGATGTAATTATCTTTACAAAAGAAGGGAAGATGCAGGTCGTTCGAGTTGATAGTAAAATCTTTGTTGGTAAAGATATCATTCACTCTGCCATATTCAAACGTAATGATACAAGGACGATTTACAATATGATATATCGGGACGGAAAAAGGGGAACTTCATTTATCAAGCGCTTCCCTGTAAAAGGGATTACAAGAGACAAGGTCTATAATATGACCCAAGGAACAGATGGATCAATAGTTCTTTACTTCACCTCTAACCATAACGGAGAAGCAGAAGTGGTAAATGTTATGTTAAGAAATACTGGTAATATTAAAAAATTAAAATGGGATTTAGATTTTGCAGATCTTCAGATTAAAGGAAGGGGTGCTAGAGGTAATACCGTGACCAAATATTCTATTCTCCGAGTTGAATTAAAAGAAAAAGGTATTTCTACACTAAAACCCCGAAAAATTTGGTTTGACAAAACAATAAAAAGGTTGAATACAGATGAAAGGGGTATTTTGTTGGGAGCCTTTAGCGGTGAGGATAAGATATTATTGGTTAATAATGATGGTAATTCCAAAGTTGTTACCCCTGAAATGTCTTTACATTTTGATGATAAAATGATAAGGATTGAGAAATGGATTCCCAACAAACCTTTGACTGCAATTTATTTAGATACTGAAAAAGAACGTTACTTTATAAAGCGATTTTTAATTGAGAGCGAAACCAAGGAAGATAATTTTGTTAAAGATGGGGGCGAACTTTTATTTTTAAACTCAGATTGGCGTCCAGTAATTGAAGTTGAATTTGTCAAGCCTCGTGATAAAGAGGTAATACCATCTCTAGAAATCAATGCAGAAGACTTTATTGCAATTAAGGGGTTCAAAGCTATAGGAAACCAGCTAACTGCAAAGAAAATTAAAAAGATTACACTTAAGGAAGTATTGCCCTACGAAGCGGAAGTTCAAGTCGTGGAAGAGATCGAAGTTACCGATCAAGAAGAGGTGCGCAGTAATGAACCCCAAACAAAACTCGATTTATAAATATATTAAGACTACCTAATACTAAAATTATAAATTTAAACTGAATCGAAAAAGCAACACCGATAAGTGTTCCGGAAAAACAAGGTTTAAAAGTTGATGTTTACATCGGTGATTGAAAGTGATGCTAGCTAATATTTATTAATTTTTTTAATTGTACCGCGTTGTTTGTTATCGCCCTTCCCTACCATAGAATATTCAAAAGTGTAGGAGTCTAAGTTGGTGGAGAGAATCTTGATTTGAATAGGTCGCTTATCTTGATTAGATTTAGGGTTTAACTTTGTTAAAATAAATTCACAATCATTTACCCATCTAATACTTGCAGAATCTATTTTACCTTCATAGGTTTCGATTTCTAATTGGTCAGTCCTCGTAAAATAGGAAGTTTTCAACGTCCCATTCACGATCGTAGAAAACTCAAACTCACCAGTGTGGAAATTAAGACAATTCCGCTCTACTTTATAACAAGCGTTTAGGGAAAGCAATCCCAGTATTAAAAATAAATAAATTTTAATTTTTAGGCTTAAAATGCTGAAATTTTCCATCTGCGTAAATATAAATGATTTCTTTGGGAGCTTCATTGCTTTGTGATGGATTAGTAGTAATAGTTTTTGGCCCTGGAGTCATTTCATCAAGAACCTCGGTTTCTCTTGTTATTGTTTGGTTGGAAAGATTTTCTGAATCTTTAGATAGGGAGGAAGGCCTCCCTAGAATTAACCATTCCAAGTTGACTTCATCGAAAGCATCATGTATTTTTATAAGAAAATCTAAACTAGGTTTATTTCTTCCAGAAAGAATATGGGACATAGCTGATCGCTGAACGCCGATTTTGGTTGCAAAAGATGCAGAGGTTAATTGATGGTTATTTCTAATTTCTTCAATTCTCGATACAATCGATGCGTTGTTTAACATTGTAAATTATTTTTTTCTTTTACTAATTTAAGCATTTTATTTTTGAATTTTATAAGACTTANAGATTTAAATATTATTAAACCGATAAATTAATATNTATATATAAAATNTTGATAANCATTATTTTATATAATAAAAAACAAACTTTGATTACAATTGTTTACAAGAATAAAGTTTTAAAGTAAATAAATGTATATAAATGTGAACTTAATCAGTTTAAAATTGTTAACAGAGACTTGTTTACATTTGTGTAAATATTTGCTTTGACTTCAATTAATCGATACTTACCACCTATTATACTGAACAGTCAATTGCATGCGTTAGTAAAATCAGGAACTTTATTAACCATTGGCAAGTCTGTTAACCTTTTACCCATTTATGGGCTAAAAGTTGGTAACGGCCCATTAAAAGTTCTAATTTGGTCACAGATGCACGGCAACGAATCAACCACAACACGTGCAATACTTCATATATTAGAAGACTTCAAGGCAGGAAAAGCATTAGAGATACTAGACCAACTATCTATATTTATTATCCCGCAGCTTAACCCAGATGGTTCCAAGGTATATACCCGATACAACGCTAATCATGTTGACCTCAACAGAGATGCAGTAGACCAAAGCCAACCAGAAAGTGTCGCTTTAAAAGCAGTATTCGATGAGTTTAAACCTGATTTTTGCTTTAATCTACATGGCCAGAGAACTATTTTTGCCGCTGGAAAAAAAGGAAGCCCTAGTACTTTATCTTTCTTATCCCCGGCAGCTGACAGCCAGAGATTAATCACTCCAGCAAGACTTAAGGCTATGCAAATTATTGTAGCCATCAACAATAACTTGGAGACTAGCCTCACGAATCAAATAGGGAGGTATGAAGATACTTTTAATATCAATTGCGTAGGAGANTTGTTTACCTCTTTGGGAGCTGCTACTATATTATTTGAGGCAGGGCATTACCAAATGGATTATGATCGAGATATCACTCTTAGATACACTTGTAAGTCAATAATGACAGCTTTAAACGTAATCGCCAAAGAAGATTATCTTCNATTTACAGCTGATGAATATCATAAAATTCCAGAAAACAGAAAAGAATACGTAGATATTATAATACGGGGCGTGACGATTACAGATGGAGACCAAACTTTAATAAACCAATCATTGGCACTTCAATATGAAGAAGTTCTTAATAATAACAGCATATTATTTCAACCCAAATGTGTTACTTATGGACAAAACNTAGGTTTAATTGGCCACCAAACACTTTCCATATCAGATTTAAATATTCATGATTCAATTCGGTTTAAAGTCGGTAAAACCATTAAAATATTTTAAAAAAACTATTTTTCGATAAAAAATAATCAGTAAACATCTTTTTTTATTGAAATATTCTTAATTTTCAAGTGAATTTGATAAAAACCAATATCTCATGAATAAGGTTAAGTTGGATGAAGTAGATCACCAAATCCTTGATATACTCATCGATAACACGCGTGTTCCTTTTACAGACATCTCTAAGCGTCTTTTTATATCTGCAGGAACAGTTCACGTACGTGTAAAAAAAATGGAGGAAGCAGGNATAATTAAAGGATCTTCTCTAAATTTAGATTACGTCAAGCTAGGCTACTCTTTTATTGCTTACATCGGTATTTTTCTTGAAAACACTAAGAAGATGAATCAAGTTATTGATGATATTAGAAAAATACCATTTGTTACTGTCGCTCACATAACTACAGGTAAATTTAATATTTTTTGTAAAGTTAGAGCCAATGATACTAAGCATGCGAAAGATATAATTTTCATGATTGATGATATTGATGGGGTTTCAAGAACTGAAACGATGATTTCGCTTGAAGAAAGCATCAACGATAAAAAGAGATTAATGCACAGAATTTTTAATGAATTATAAACTTTAAGATTCCTATAAAAACTAATGGCTCGAAAACCTAAAATCGAAAGATTTAATGAGAGTGTTCTCTCAAAATTTCAGATATATAATAGCCTTTTTTTAACCCTTCCTTTTGATTCTATTCGTAACACCTCTGTATTGATTCCACTTTTTACTGATCATTGTAAAAATGGCTATGAGCAAAATCTAAATCCAAGAGAAATTACCTCTAGTTTTTTTAGTCGTTACTTACCTGAATATGATGAAAAGTCTCAAATTGACTTGCTCTACCGCTTTATTCAGTATATAGAAAGACAGGTAGTTCTATTTGACGCCATTGAGGATTCTGCATTTGGTTATGTAAATAATATGCACGGCAGAGGAACCATTCGAAATATTAAAGAAGACGCAAAGGACAATCAGAAAATTGATCAGCTGAAAGATTACCTAAATCGTTTTAAGGTTAGAATTGTCCTAACGGCTCACCCAACTCAATTTTATCCAGGAAGTGTATTAGGTATAATCAACGATCTTGCTAAAGCTGTTAGTGGGGGAGAACTAGAGTCAGTCAANATGCTTTTAACTCAGTTAGGTAAAACNAAATTTTATAAAAAAACAAAACCAACTCCTTTTGATGAAGCTATTAGCCTAATTTGGTATTTAGAAAATGTATTCTATCACAGTGCCAGCACTATTTANACCTACATCAAAAGAAATATCTTTGATAAAAAAGAACTGGAAAATTCTATTTTCGATTTTGGGTTTTGGCCAGGTGGTGACCGAGATGGAAATCCATACGTTACTCCAGAAATCACTTTAAAAACAGCAGAGAGTCTTAANTTTTCAATTTTAAGAAATTATTTTAGAGAAGTAAGAAAGATGAAACGAAGCTTGACCTTTGATGGTTTGGAAGAAAAACTTGATTCAATTGAAAGTGATCTTTACGCTACCCTTTTTTCTAAAAACAAACCCACCTACTTTAATATTTCATATTTTGAAAACGCTTTAAACGAAATCCATGANATTATCAAAAACCATAGCGATGGGCTCTATGAATCGCTTATTTTAGATCTAAAGCACAAGGTTAAAATTTTTGGTTTTCATTTTGCCAGTTTAGATATNCGTCAAGATTCCAGAATACATAAGCAGGTTTTTGATGAGATATTTTCTCATCCAAAAATCCAAGACTACGTAGTTGGGCTGCCAGAAAATTTTAATGAATTAGATACTGAATCAAGGCATCAAGTATTGACCTCAATTAAAGGTGATGTACCTGCTGATATTTTTGATTCTAAAATCACCAAAGAAACCATTGGCAGTATAAGAGCAATGCGTAAAATTCAAGAAAGTAACGGAGAAAGGGGCTGTAACCGCTATATCATTAGTAATTGTCAGTCGATTGATAATCTTTTGGAGCTCTTTGCTTTGCATAAAATTTGTAATTGGGATAAACCTTCTGTAGATATCATTCCACTTTTTGAGACCATTCCTGATCTCAAGGTTTGTGAAGAAATAATGAACTCACTCTACAAAAATAAAGAATACCGAAAACATCTTACCACAAGAGGTGACAAACAAACTGTTATGTTGGGCTTTTCAGATGGAACCAAAGACGGTGGGTACTTTATGGCTAATTGGAGTATATATAGAGCAAAGGAAGACTTAACAGGTTTGTCAAAAAAATATGGGATAAATATTGCCTTTTTTGATGGAAGGGGAGGACCACCTGCGCGCGGTGGAGGAAACACCCATGAGTTTTATGCTTCAATGGGTAAGAAAATCCAAGCAGACGATATCCAGTTGACCATACAAGGACAGACGATCAGCTCAAATTTTGGCACTAATGATTCCTGTCAGTATAACTTAGAACAACTATTGAGTTCGGGGATTCATAATCAAGTTTTTAATTCTGAGCGTAATGTACTTTCTGATGATGACCGTGAAACTATGGATAAATTGGCAGTCAAAAGTCACGCAGCTTATCGAAATTTCAAGGCGCACCCAAAGTTTTTGCCTTATCTTGAGGAGATGACTACCCTTAAATATTACGCAAAGGCCAATATAGGTAGTCGCCCATCTAAACGAGGAAGTTCCAAAAACCTAGATTTCTCTGACTTGAGAGCTATTCCTTTTGTAGGGAGTTGGAGTCAGTCTAAACAAAATGTACCTGGATTTTTCGGCGTAGGCACTGCACTAAAAAGCTTTGCTCAAGATGATCAGTTTGACAAAGTCATTCAGCTGTATCATCAGTCATCATTTTTTAGGACACTTATCGCCAATAGCATGATGAGTCTTACGAAATCTTTCTTCGGCTTGACAGCTTACATGGAAAATGACAAACGTTTTGGAGATTTCTGGAACCTTATTCACAATGAATATAAGTTAACCAAAGAAATGATTTTAAAGCTCACTGGACATCAAGAGTTGATGGAGAGCGAACCAGCAGGAAAAGCCTCTATTAAAATTAGAGAAGAAATCGTTCAACCATTACTGACCATTCAACAGTACGCATTAATGACCATTCTCAACACCACTGATGAGGCCGTTATGAATGAGGAAATTAAAGACTTGTATAAAAAAATGGTAACTCGTTCACTCTTTGGTAATATNAATGCCAGTAGAAATTCGGCTTAATTGGCTTGATAAAANTTAAAGGCTGCNATAAGGTTTTCTTCTTTAATTNCNACATCAATAACAGGTTGAGCGATTNCCTTNAGCAAAACAAACTTTACTNTACCATGACTATTTTTCTTATCNTATTTCAATANNGCTATGATATCATTGATGTCTTGCCTNGTAAAATGAACNCTAGAAAAAATATTTAAAAAAACAGCTTTAATCTCNTCTGCTGCCTCAATGCTCAGTCCTNCNAGTNGGAAANCAAGATANGCCTCTGTTATCATTCCTATGGCAATNGCTTCTCCATGTAGTAATGATTTTTTCTNAGAATTGGTTAAAAAATAAGACTCAATGGCATGTCCTAGAGTATGTCCAAAATTTAAAATTTTTCTCAAATTATTTTCGAAGGGATCAGCTGTTACAATCCCGTTTTTAATTGAAATAGAATGATGGATGTGATGGATGATATCTTTTTCTTCTAGATATTNAAAATTTGAAAGCTTCTTAAAATATTCGGCATGGCGAATTATTCCGTGTTTCAGCATTTCGGCATATCCACTTCGATATTCTTTTTTTGGCAATGTCTGGAGGAAAATAGCATCNACGACAACCAATTTAGGATTTGTTATGGTTCCTATTTGATTTTTTAAGCCCCCAAGATCTACACCAGTTTTGCCACCTACTGAAGCATCTACCATTGAAAGTAGGGTGGTGGGGATATTGACAAAATCAATTCCACGCTTAAAAGATGCAGCGACAAATCCCCCAAGATCTGTCACAACTCCTCCGCCCAAGTTGATTAATAAACTTTTCCTGTCGGCACCCAAGTCAGAAAGTTCTTGCCATACCTCTTGACATGATTCTAAATTCTTATAGACTTCTCCGGCTTTAATAGTTATAACGGACTTACCCTCTAAGGTCTTAATTTTCTCTAAGAAATAGGGCAAACAATGTTTTTGAGTATTGGTATCTACCAAAAGGAAAATATAGGAATAATCATTCCGTAATTGATCGTTTAAGTCTTGATAACCCTTTTCAGAGAATGAAACCTTGTAATCAGCTCCATTTATGGTGGTTAAACCCTTGTTCATATTTACAAAAGTATAACTTTAGTTTGACTATTTACTTTTTAGATTAAGACTAAGGAGATTAACAGTTTTTTCGCAGTTTTCTATCTCTAAAGAAATGGCTTTTTCATTCCAATAGCCATCCAGGTAATAAACCTTACAACTATCTTTTGTAGTGTTACTTTTATTAAAATCAACACTTGCCATATCTAAGAACTTGTCAAATGAAATAGAGTCAAAAGTAGAATTATTTACTAAGGTTGAATGCCAAATTTTCTTAGATAAGTTCATGATTACCCGATCGTTTGGACCATAATTACAGCTTGTTTTTTTTCCTTTAAAAATTACAGAAAGTAAAATTATACCCACGGAAAAGCCCGCCAAATAAAATCCTAACCGATACAATAACTTCATTTGTGACTTATTTTTAATGTGCGAAAATCGTTTTCCTCTAATATGAGTTCAACGATATTTATATTTTCTGGAAGTAGCCTTTTAATCCGTTCTCCCCACTCAATCAAACAAATGCTACCCGAGTCTAGATATTCCTCAACGCCAATATCTAGAGCCTCTTCAATACTATTTAAACGATAAAAATCAAAATGAAACAGGGAGCCTTTGTTAAGAATTTCATATTGATTGACAATAGAGAAAGTAGGACTAGATACTAGGTCTTTGACATTCCATTTACTACAAAGCGCTGAGATTAATGTGGTTTTCCCTGAACCCATTGGTCCATTAAAACAAACAATAGAAGTCTGGATATTTTTATCCAAATAATTGGCAGCAGCTTTAATTTCCTCTAGGTGGTATTTAAAAAACATAATACAAATTTAATACTATCGCGGACGCATAACAACGAACGGTATGATCATTTCCTCCATAGATATCCCCCCGTGTTGAAAAGTGTTTCGAAAGTGATTGGCGAAGTAATTAAAATTATTTTGATAAACAAAGTAACCTTGTTCTTTGGCAAAAATATACTTACTGTTGAGGTGAGGAGTTGGGAGTTTTAATTTACTTGGATTTTTAATTTCAAACACATCCTTACTCTTGTAAGACATGCTTTGTCCAGTTTTGTATCTCAGATTCACACTAGTTTCCTTCGTGCCGATGACTTCTATGGCTTGATCTACGTTTATCGTTCCATGATCTGTGGTGATTACCAAATTAAACCCCAATTCACTGGCTTTTTGGATTACCTCCAAAAGCGGAGAGTTTTTAAACCATGAAAGAGTTAATGATCTAAACGCTTTATTGTCAGATGCTAATTCTTTAATAATTTCCATTTCAGTCTTGGCATGAGAAATCATGTCTACAAAGTTATAAACCAAAACAAAGAGGTCTTCCTTTTGGTGGTTTTGTATCTGAGCTACTAATTCTCGACCTGCTTTAAGATTGGTAATCTTTGAGTAATTGAATTTTAAATCGAGCTGGTTTCTTTTTAGCTGCGACATTAGAAAACTTCTTTCATTGAGATTTTTTCCACCTTCCTCATATTCATTTACCCACAGATTAGGATGAAGTTTCTGCATTTCTGAGGGCATCAATCCAGAAAAAATAGAATTTCTAGCATAATGGGTTGCTGTGGGGAGAATACTAAAATAAGGGAGTTCTTCTTCAACCTGATAATAATCTTTTATGATAGGCGATATCATTTTCCACTGATCGTATCTCAAGTTATCTATAACAAGCAGTAACGTTGTTTTTTCATCATCAGTTTTTATTTTTGGGAACAATTTTTCCTTTAAAATATGATTAGACAATAATGGACCACTGTTGTTTTGAATCCAATTACTATAATTTTGGGAAATGAATTTGGAAAAAAATCTATTGGCTTCTTTCATTTGATTCTGGAAAATCTCAAGCATTCCAAGATCCTCTAAACCTTCTAGCTCCATTTCCCAGTAGACCATTTTTAAATAAAAATCAGTCCATTCTTCATGGGTGGCCATCTCATTTAACTCAAGAGATATTTTTCGAAACTCTTGTTGGTAATTATTAATCGTTTTTTCTTGAATTAAATCTTTATGCTGAAAGAGTTTTTTTAATGCGAGTAAGATCTGATTGGGATTGACAGGTTTGATCAAGTAATCTGAAATTTTCGCTCCTATCGCCTCCTCCATGATTTGCTCTTCTTCATTTTTAGTTATCATAATTACAGGAAGGTTAGGGGATATCGATTTAATTTCATCGAGCGTTTCTAAACCATTTAGACCTGGCATATTTTCATCCAGAAGAATGGCATCAAACAAAGTCGATTTAATTCTCGTCAAGGCATCCTGACCGTTATTACATGGGACTATTTTATAGTCTCTTTGTTCTAAGAACAATAGGTGAGGTCTTAATAAATCGATTTCATCATCTACCCAAAGAATTTTTATTGAGCTCATATTACATATTTTAAGTTAAGATCAACAAATTAAAAAACAAAAAGGTAAACTCTTTAATTTTCTAATTTACGGATTAATTTGTTTCTGTTTCCATATAAGCTTGTGACTATTTATTGTGTTGTATTAAAGCTTATATAAAAATTAACACTTGGTTTTTGTTAATTAAATAAGGAGGCGAATACATGTAACTTAATTTTTATATTTTTGCAAAATGAAATTTACTGCCCAACAAATTGCTTCTCAACTAGAAGGCATTGTAGATGGAGATCCAAATGCTGAAGTGTTTCAGTTATCCAAAATTGAGGAAGCACAAAAAGGATCACTGACTTTCTTGTCTAATCCTAAATATAAACCCTACATTTATAAGACTAAGGCATCTATCACTATTGTTAATGAAGATTTTGTTGCTGAAAGTGATATATCCACAACACTTGTGCGCGTCCCAAATGCTTATGACTCTTTTACAATTTTATTAGATCAATACAATAAGGTTAAAATTAGTAAAACTGGAATTTCTAAAAGCGCCTTAATTGACTCCTCTGTTAAATTACCCAAGAATTGCTTTATTGGAGATATGTCAATAATTGGAGAGGGAACCGAAATAGGCGATAACGTTAAGATATTTGAACAGTGTTACCTTGGATCAAACGTCACCGTTGGAAAAGGATCTTTAATTTTTCCTGGAGCTAGGATCTTAGATGGATCCATAATTGGTGATAATTGTATTCTTCACTCTGGAGTAATTATTGGCTCAGACGGATTTGGATTTGCACCACAAAAAAATGGTGCTTACAAAAAAATTCCCCAAACAGGAATTGTTGTTATTGGTAATAATGTTGATGTTGGAGCAAATTCTACAATTGACCGAGCTACTCTCGGCTTTACCTCAATTGGAAATGGAGTAAAACTTGATAATCAAATTCAAATTGCACATAATGTTGAAATAGGAGAAAATACTGTGATTGCGGCTCAAACTGGTATTGCTGGTTCTGCTAAAATTGGTAAAAATTGTGTCATTGGTGGTCAGGTAGGGGTAGCTGGACATATAAGTATTGGAAATAATGTTAAAATTCAAGGTCAATCAGGAGTAACTAGTAGTATTAAAGATGATATGAAGATTCAGGGAACTCCAGCTTTTTCCTACAATGATTATAACAAATCATATGTTTATTTTAAAAACCTTCCTAATTTGGGTAAAGAGATAAATTCAATATTAAAAAAACTCAAACTATGATAAATAGTTCCCTTCAGAAAACTTTAGCCAATGAAGTAAATTTAAAAGGGGTAGGTCTGCATACTGGAAAAGAAGTTAATCTTACCTTTAAGCCAGCACCTGTTAACACAGGTTTTATCTTTGTTAGGAATGATTTAGTTCCTAGCGTAGAAATCGCCGCTGATATCCAGTATGTGATTAATACAGACCGAGGAACCAACTTAGAAAAAAATGGCGTAAGTATTCAAACTTCTGAGCACGTTTTAGCCGCATTAGTAGGAATGAGTGTAAATAATTGCTATATAGAGTTGGATGCGGCAGAATCACCAATAATGGATGGTTCTTCCAAATCTTTTGTTGAAGCAATTGAATCTGCGGGAGTTGTAGAACAAGATGAAATTAAAGATGAATATATAGTAACAGAGCCTATATCATACAAAGATGAGAAAACTGGTAGTGAAATTACCTTAATACCTTCAGATGAATTCCAAGTTACAACAATGGTTGATTTTGATACAAAAATATTAGGAACTCAAAATGCCTCCCTTGATAAAATAACTGATTTTAAAGAAACAATCGCCCCTTCGAGAACTTTCAGTTTTTTACATGAATTAGAAACGTTGTTAGAAAATGGCTTAATAAAAGGGGGGGATTTAAATAATGCTATTGTATATGTAGACAAACCTCTTTCACAAATAACAATGCATCGTTTGAAAGTTGCATTTGGCAAAGAAAATATTTCTGTTAAACCTAATGGAATTTTAGATAATTTAAGTCTTCATTTCTCAAATGAAGCTGCCCGACATAAGCTTCTAGACGTCATAGGTGACTTAGCCTTAGTTGGAGTTCCGATTAGAGGGAAAGTTTTCGCCCATAAACCTGGACATAAAGTTAATGCAGCTTTTTCTAGAAAATTATCTCAAATTATTAAAAAAGATAGACGACAAAACGCTCCAAAGATTGATATTAATAAAGAGCCTATAATGGACGTTAATGCAATCATTAAAATGCTGCCTCATCGCCCACCATTTCTTTTAGTTGATAAAATATTTGAATTATCAGACAAACATGTTGTTGGGTTGAAAAATGTAACAATGAACGAGCCTTTCTTTGCAGGTCACTTTCCTGGTGCTCCTGTAATGCCCGGTGTACTTCAGATTGAAGCGATGGCCCAAGCAGGAGGTGTACTGCTTTTAAATACTGTTCCAGATCCTGAGAATTATCTAACTTTCTTTATGAAAATGGATAATGTAAAATTTAAAAAACCAGTAAAACCCGGTGATACTCTTATATTTAAATTAGAACTAATTTCTCCAATAAGAAGAGGAATATGTCACATGAAAGGGGAGATTTATGCCAATAATAATTTAATGACTGAAGGAGAACTTATGGCCCAAATCATTAAACGGAAATGAAATGAAACAACCTCTTGCTTATATTCATCCTGAAGCTAAAGTAGCTAAAAATGTAGTTATAGAGCCATTTACATCAATTGACAATAATGTTGAAATTGGCGAGGGAAGCTGGATAGGATCGAACGTAACGATAATGGAGGGCACAAGAATTGGAAAGAATTGTAATATTTTTCCTGGATCAGTAATTGCTGCAGTACCTCAAGATTTAAAATTTGAAGGAGAAGACACTCTCGCTGTTATTGGTGATAACACTACTATTAGAGAGTGTGTAACTATTAACCGTGGAACTTCAGATAGGCAGTTGACAAAAATTGGAAACAATTGTCTAATAATGGCTTATTGTCACATCGCTCATGACTGCTTTGTAGGAAATAATTGTATTTTTTCGAACAACAGTACACTTGCTGGTCATATTACAATTGGAGATTTTGTTATTCTAGCTGGTTTAGTTGCTGTTCATCAATTCTCCACGATAGGTGATCATGCATTTGTAGCTGGTGGATCTTTGGTTAGAAAAGATGTACCTCCATATGTAAAAGCTGCAAGAGAACCTTTATCATACGTTGGAATAAATTCAGTAGGTTTAAGGAGGAGAGGTTTTAGTTTAGAGAAAATAACTGAAATTCAAAATATTTACAGGATACTTTATCAAAAGAAATTTAATAACTCCCAAGCAGCGGATATCATTGAAGCTGAAATGGTAGCATCACCCGAGAGAGATGAAATCCTTCAATTTATTCGAAACTCTCAAAGAGGAGTAATGAAGGGTTACTTTCAAAAAAACTAAATCATTATAATGGCTACAACCTCAGATATCAGAAAAGGACTGTGTATAAAGTACAACAACGACATATACAAAATCATAGAGTTTCTTCACGTGAAGCCAGGTAAAGGTCCAGCATTTGTAAGAACCAAATTAAAAAGCGTTACTAATGGAAAAGTAATTGACAATACTTTCTCATCAGGTCACAAAATTGAAGATATTAGAGTCGAGACAAATAAATTTCAATATCTCTACAAAGAAGAAGATGAGTTTAACTTCATGAACGTAGATGATTTTAATCAAATAATGGTAAGTAAAAGTTCTATTGACAACTCAGATTTACTCAAAGAAGGAGAAATTGTAAGTATTTCGATCAATTCGGAAGACGGTTTACCTCTTTCTGTGGACATGCCTACCAGTGTCATTTTGGAAATTAAACATACAGAACCAGGAATTAAAGGAAATACAGCTACAAATGCTAACAAACGAGCTACAGTAGAAACTGGCGCTAAAATTAATGTCCCGTTATTTATAAATGAAGGAGATAAGATCAAAGTTGACACTGAAAAAGCATCTTATATTGAACGCATAAAAGAATAACTTCATTTTAAAGAGATTACCTAATATAATTAGGTAATTTTATATTAATTTTTATAGAGTAATGAGTGTACTTATAAATAAAGATTCAAAAGTAATTGTTCAAGGCTTTACTGGAGGCGAAGGAACCTTTCATGCTAGCCAAATGATTGAATATGGCACCCAAGTTGTAGGTGGAGTAACACCNGGTAAAGGCGGCCAAATTCATCTAGATAAACCTGTATTTAATACTGTTTTTGAAGCTGTAAATAAAGTTAAGGCTGACACCACAATTATTTTTGTTCCTCCAGCATTTGCTGCAGATGCTATAATGGAAGCTGCTGAAGCTGGTATTAANGTAATTATTACAATTACTGAGGGAATTCCNATTTCAGATATGGTAAAAGTAGCAAACTACATTAAAAATAAAGACTGTACTTTGGTAGGTCCAAACTGTCCTGGAGTTATTACTCCCGAGGAAGCAAAGGTGGGTATTATGCCTGGGTTTGTATTTAAAAAGGGTAATGTTGGGATTGTTTCAAAATCTGGAACCCTGACCTATGAGGCGGCTGATCAAGTAGTAAGAGAGGGACTTGGAGTAACTACTGCAATTGGAATTGGAGGGGACCCCATTATTGGAACAACAACTAGAGATGCTGTTGAGCTATTTATGAATGATCCAGAAACAGATGCTATTGTAGTGATTGGAGAGATTGGAGGTCAATTAGAAGCAGATGCAGCTAATTGGATAAAAGCTAAAGGAAACAAAAAGCCTGTAATTGGATTTATTGCTGGGGAAACTGCTCCTAAGGGAAGGACAATGGGGCATGCAGGTGCAATCGTGGGAGGTAAAGATGATACAGCAGAAGCAAAAAAAAGAATAATGCGTTCCTGTGGTATTTATGTAGTCGATTCTCCCGCAGAAATAGGAAAAAAAGTAGCCGAAGTTTTATCTTAAAGATATCTTATGAATAAATTATTAGAGGGTAAAACAGCAATTATAACCGGTGCCACAAGAGGAATAGGACATGGTATTGCTATCGCGTTCGCTAATCAAGGGTGTAATCTTGCCTTTACCTATAATAATTCTGTAGATGCAGCACAGGTGTTGGAAAATAAATTGAATGCACTTGGAGTAAAGGCCAAAGGATATAGAAGCAATGCGGCTGATTTTATTCAATCCCAGAAATTGGTTGATCTGGTTCTTAAAGATTTTGGAATGGTTGATGTTTTAGTAAATAATGCTGGAATTACAAAAGATAACCTTTTAATGAGATTAATAGAGGAAGACTTTGACAAGGTTATAGAAGTCAACTTAAAATCCGTTTTTAATATGACCAAAGCTATTCAGCGGGCGTTCCTAAAACAGCGAAGTGGATCTTTGATTCATATGAGTTCTGTTGTTGGATTGAAAGGAAACGCAGGCCAATCAAATTATGCTGCCTCTAAAGCAGGAATAATTGGTTTCTCAAAGGCTATTGCATTAGAATTAGGATCAAGAAACATAAGAAGTAATGTTATTGCTCCTGGATTTATTGAGACAGAAATGACAGATCAATTAGCAGGGGATGTGGTCCAAAAATGGAGGGAAGGAATACCCTTAAAAAGGGGTGGAAAACCCGAAGATGTTGCAAATGCTTGCGTTTTTTTGGCTTCGGATTTATCAAATTATATAACTGGTCAAGTTCTTCAAGTAGACGGAGGAATGTTAACTTAAATTAAATTAAATAAAAATATTATGCAAAAATTACCTAAAATTGGATTACCTATTATTTTATTAGCATTTGTGCTGATAATATTTATTTCAAAATCATCAATAAATATTGGCTATGGTGAGGCTGGAGTATTATTTAAAACTTTTGGTGGAGGAGTAGTGACAGACAAAGTTCCCTTAAGTGAAGGGTTTCACATCATTTTTCCTTGGAATAAAGTATACATATATAATGTCAAGCAACAAGAGCATTTTGAAGGAAACATGCAAGTTCTCTCATCTAATGGATTAGAAATTTCATTGGATGTATCAGTATTATATCAACCAATGATTAATGAATTAGGATTGTTACATAAAACTAAAGGAGAAAACTATGTTAATATTGTTTTAATTCCTCAGATACGTGCTGTTGCTAGAAGTGTTGTTGGACGATATACTCCAGAACAATTATATTCTACTAAAAGAGATGCAATTCAAAACGAAATATATGAAGAAACTCAAAAAGTAGTTGAAAACCAACACATTCAGCTTAACGCAGTATTAGTTCGGGATGTCTCTCTTCCTTTAGCGATTAAAGAGGGTATTGAGAGAAAGCTTATCCAAGAACAAGAAGCCCTAGAGTATGAGTTTCGTATTGAGAAAGCTAAACAAGAAGCAGAGAAACAAAGAATCGATGCAGAAGGCAAGGCTGCCGCAAACCGTATTTTAAGCGCTTCTATAACTAGCATGATCCTTAAGGAAAAAGGAATTGAAGCTACTAAAGAACTTTCTACTTCGCCAAATGCCAAGGTTATTGTAATTGGCAGTGGAAAAGACGGAATGCCAATCATTTTAGGAGGGCAATAAATTGACTATTAATTTGAATTAAAAAAATTATTATATTTGCTTAATGAAATTTTTAAAAATACATATACATCTTCTTACATTCGCTCAATTGAGGTGAGAGGTAATCTATTATACATACTTAAAACCCGTTTGAGTCATTCAAACGGGTTTTTTTTTAAACTATTTTAATCATGATCAAAATTGCAATTCAAAAATCTGGACGTCTAAACAAAGAATCTCTTGACCTCCTAAAAAAATGTGGTATTTCCATTGACAATGGTAAAGATCAACTGAAGGCTGCTGCCAGAAACTTTCCTTTAGAGGTTCTCTACCTACGTAACGGTGATATTCCACAGTATTTAAGAGATGGGGTCGTAGATTTGGCAATTATTGGAGAGAACTTAGTCTTTGAAAAAGGAAAAGATCTTATTGTTGTTGAAAAATTAGGATTTTCTAAATGTCGTGTATGTATTGCAGTCCCTAAAGATTTTAATTTTACTGGAATTAAAGACTTAGAAGGAAAAAAAATAGCTACTTCATATCCAAATACTGTCAATAAATATTTAAGTGAAAAAGGAATCTCAGCAGACCTTCACATTATTAATGGCTCTGTTGAAATCGCACCTAATATTGGACTTGCAGATGCTATTTGCGATATCGTTTCAAGCGGAAGTACATTATTTAAAAATAATCTGAAGGAGGTAGCCACGATTGTAAAGTCAGAGTCAGTATTGGTTCAAGCTCCTGATTTGTCAGCTGAAAAGCTTGTACTTATGAAGAAACTCAGTTTTCGATTGAGATCTGTGCTAAGAGCTAAAAAATCTAAATANATTCTTTTGAATGCTCCTAATGATAAAATCAATGAAATCAGTAATATTCTCCCTGTTTTAAAAAGTCCAACCGTATTACCCCTTACTCAAGAGGGGTGGTCTTCTTTACATTCAGTAATTGATGAAGGTTCTTTTTGGGATGTAATTGATGAACTTAAAGCCGCTGGGGCGGAAGATATATTAGTTTGTCCAATTGAAAAAATGGTTTTGTAATGGAAAGGTATATTAATCCTGAGAAGAACACTTGGAAGTNGCTCACCCAAAGAGCATCAGCTTCCTATGATTCGTTAGAGCCACTCGCTAAAGCGATTTTTAATAAAATTGAAAAAGATGGTGATCTTGCTATTAAAGGATATACACTGGAGTTTGACAAGGTACAGCTCGAATCAAACTTAGTAAGTCCTGATGAGATATCGAATGCAGCTCAAAGAGTACCCGAGAATTTAAAAATAGCGATTCAAAAAGCAAAGAACAATATTGAATTGTTTCACCAAGCACAAGCTACTGAAANTGTTCAAGTTGAAACCCAGCCAGGGGTGACTTGCTGGCAAAAGAAATTACCNATTGAAAAAGTGGGCTTGTATATACCTGCTGGATCTGCTCCTTTGTTTTCTACGGTGTTGATGTTAGCAATCCCTGCAAGAATAGCAGGATGTAATGAAATCGTATTATGCTCACCACCAAGNATTAAAGGTGTTTTATCTGATGTAATACTTTATGCTGCTAANTTGTGTGGTGTAGACTATATATTTAAGGTTGGTGGAATGCAAGCCATAGCGGGAATGACCCTAGGAACGGAATCTATTCCTAAAGTGGACAAAATATTCGGCCCAGGAAATCAGTTTGTAACGGTAGCAAAGCAATTGGCCACTAAATATCAAGTTGCTATAGATATGCCTGCAGGACCCAGCGAGCTTATGGTAGTTGCAGATCAAACTGGAAATCCTGATTTTATAGCCTCAGATTTACTATCTCAGGCTGAACACGGACCTGACAGTCAAGTAATTCTGGTCACCAACAATATTATAATTGCTGACGCTACCTTTGAAAAAGTTTNCAAACAGTTGGAAAATCTAGAACGAAAGGTTACTGCTCAAAAAGCTTTGAACAATTCTAAAGTTATCTTTTTCGATAACGATAAAGACATGCTTGAATTTGTTAACCTTTATGGAGCCGAACACTTGATTGTTTGTTTAGATAATGAATCTGAATTTGTAGACAAAATTAAACANGCAGGGTCTGTTTTTATTGGTAATTATACTCCTGAGAGTGCAGGAGACTATGCCTCGGGCACTAACCACACATTGCCCACAAATGGGTATGTTAGGCAATATAGTGGAGTAAATCTTGACAGCTTTCTTAAAGCTATCACTTATCAGAAAATTACTGCTAACGGACTAGTTGATTTAGGTCCTGTAATTGAATTGATGGCTTCTGCTGAGGGTCTTCAAGCTCACAAAAATGCTGTATCAATTCGATTAAAAACATTAAAGTCATGAAACAAGTAAGTATAGAACAACTTGTTCGTCCAATAATCAAAGAGATTATTCCCTATCGTTCTGCAAGAGACGAGTTTGAGGACTTTGATGCCGAAAAGATCTTTTTGGATGCAAATGAAAATCCTTTTGAAAATGGTTTTAATCGATACCCTGACCCTTTACAAAGAAAACTCAAGCGAACTTTGGCAGATNTTAAACAGNTGAAATCAGAGCAGATTTTATTGGGTAATGGAAGTGATGAAGTATTGGATTTAATTTTTCGGACTTTTTGTGAGCCTGGCGAGGAAGAGGTTTTGATATTACCTCCAACCTATGGAATGTATAGTGTATTAGCTAAACTAAACAACATAATCGTTAAAGAAGTTCCTTTAAATAAAAACTTTGAAATTGANATAGATTCAGTTCTTGAGGCGGTAAATCAAAAAACTAAAATCATTTTTATTTGTTCTCCTAACAATCCATCAGGAAATGCTATCCCGCTTGACCAAATAGAGCAACTATTAGATCGTTTTAAGGGTATCTTGGTGGTTGATGAAGCCTACATTGACTTCTCTGAGCAGAAAAGTGCATTGAGTATTTTAGATCAGTACCCTCAATTATTGGTTTGTCAAACATTTTCAAAGGCATATGGATTAGCAGGCATAAGACTTGGAATGTGTTATGCTAATCCATTGATCATTGATTATTTCAATAAAATCAAGCCGCCTTACAATGTAAATTCCCTAACTCAGAGTCGAGCGCTAGCTCAATTGGAAACTTCTGAATCTATTCAGAATCAGGTGATCTCACTTATTTCGGAAAGAAAGAAGCTTGAGCAAGAATTAAAACAATTTGATTTTGTTTCGAAAATATATCCTAGTGATGCTAACTTTCTTCTAGTGGTCGTAGATGATGCTAATAAAAGGTATGATCAATTCTTGGATGCTGGTGTAGTTTTGAGGAATCGGTCANGTTTACAAGGATGTAATAATNCTCTAAGGGTTACTGTAGGAACCCCTGAAGAAAACACTAACTTTATTAAGATTTGTAAAATCATTGACTAATGAAAAAATTACTTTTTATCGACCGCGATGGCACGTTAACACTTGAGCCAAGTGATTTTCAATTGGACGCTTATAACAAACTAGTTTTTTATCCAGGTGTATTTCAATATTTAGGCAATATTGTTCGCCATTTAGATTATGAGCTGATTATGGTCACCAATCAAGATGGTTTAGGAACTGAAAGCTTGCCTGAAGTGGACTTTTGGCCCACCCAAAAATTTCTTATCAATACCTTTAAAAANGAAGGGATAGTCTTTAAAGAAGTTTTTATCGATCGAACTTTTCCNAAAGACAATNCACCNACAAGNAAACCTGGCACTGCTATGCTTGAATACTATATCAATAATNNCAATTATGATCTTAAAAATTCTTTTGTAATTGGAGACAGGCTAACCGATATGCAATTGGCTAAAAACCTAGGTTGCAAGGGGATTTTTATAAATAATAATCCCACTTTGGGAGCAGACGAAGCTACTGATCAAGATTTGGAAAATACAATTGTGCTAAAAACTAAAACTTGGGATGAGATATACAGACAATTTCTGATGAAGGAAAGAGCTGTTTCTTACCAAAGAAAAACTAAAGAGACTCAAATCGATATTGAAATAAATTTAGATGGAGTAGGGAATAGCAAAGTTGAAACTGGGCTAGTATTTTTTGACCATATGCTGGATCAACTATCACGTCATGGCGGAATCGATTTATCTCTCAAAACNGATGGTGATCTTGAAATAGACGAACACCATACTGTTGAAGATACGGGCATCGCCTTGGGAGAAGCCTTTTCTCAAGCATTGGGGAATAAAAAAGGGATAGAACGCTATGGTTTTTCATTACCTATGGATGACGCTTTGGCAAAGGTTTCAATTGATTTTGGAGGCAGGAGCTGGTTGGTATGGGAGGCTGATTTTAAGCGAGAAATGATAGGGAAAATGCCAACTGAAATGTTTTATCACTTTTTTAAATCTTTTNCAGATGGAGCTAAAGCTAATTTAAATGTAAAGGCCGAGGGAATAAATGAACACCACAAAATAGAAGCTATTTTTAAAGCTTTTGCCAAAGCGATCAAAATGGGTATTAAAAGGGATGAAGAAAAAATGATTTTACCCTCAACCAAGGGTACTATATAAAGATGAATACTGTAATAATTGACTACGATGCCGGGAATGTAAAAAGCCTTCAATTTGCGCTTAAGCGANTAGGTGTTAACGCTCTTTTGACTTACGATACCGATCTTATTGCTAATGCTGATCGAGTTATCTTTCCAGGTCAAGGGGAGGCTGTTAATGCCATGAAGAAACTAAAAAAATATGGCTTAGATAAGCTAATTCCAAAACTAAAGCAGCCAGTTCTTGGGATATGTTTGGGTATGCAGTTGTTATGCGATAAAACCGAAGAAGGAGACACTACAGGACTTGGAATTATATCATCTAAAGTGATTAGATTTCCCTATTCAGTTAAGGCTCCTCAGATGGGTTGGAATGTTGTCAGGCATTCGAATTCAGAATTATTTCAGGACATTCAACAAAATTGTTACATGTATTTAGTGCACAGTTATTTTGTTCCTCTTGAGCCCGAAACATTGGCAAAAAGTAATTATGCCGGCGAATACAGTGTGGCAATTAAAAAAAATAATTTTTATGGTGTTCAATTTCACCCTGAGAAGAGTAGTAAAGCTGGTAGTCAATTATTAAAAAATTTTTTAAAAATTTAAAATGCGAATTATCCCTGCTATAGATATCATTGATGGGAAGTGCGTACGCTTGTCCAAAGGGGATTATGCTACCCGAAAAGTTTACAATGAAGATCCATTGGAAGTAGCAAAGGCCTATGTGGATTATGGCTTGAAATATCTTCACTTAGTGGATTTGGATGGAGCCAAAGCAAAAAGCATTGTAAATCATAATATATTAGAACGACTGGCCTCGAAAACCGATCTAAAAATAGATTTTGGCGGTGGACTTAAGTCAGATGAAGATTTAAGGATAGCCTTTGATTGTGGCGCNAATCAAATTACAGGGGGTAGTATTGCCGTAAAAAATCCTGAAATATTCAAACAATGGATTTTACAATATGGCGAGGATAAGATTATACTGGGTGCAGATGTCAANGGAGATAATATCGCTGTGAGCGGATGGTTAGAAACTTCACAGNAAAAAATAAACCCTTTTATTGAGANATATCAAAAAGAGGGGATTAAATATGTAATATGTACTGACATCAGCAAAGACGGAATGCTAGAAGGGCCTGCATTTGACTTATATGAAAAGTTAATTACTGCTAATCCTAAGATAAGTTTAATTGCTTCGGGAGGTATATCCGCTGAATCAGAATTCCCCGTATTATCAAAAATGGGGTGTGAAGCTGTCATTGTTGGTAAAGCGATATATGAAAAGAAAATTACNTTGAAAGCCTTGTCCGAATTTAACACTTTAAATTCTTGATGTATGCTAACTAAAAGAATCATTCCATGTTTGGANATTAAGGATGGAAGAACNGTAAAAGGTGTCAATTTTCTAAACTTGCGCGATGCAGGAGATCCAGTAGAGCTTGCTAAACGTTATGGAGAGGAAGGTGCTGACGAATTGGTGTTTTTGGATATATCAGCAACAGAGCAAAAGCGTAAAACGTTAGCAGATCTAGTTTTGCGTGTTGCAGAGTCATTGGACATTCCTTTTACTGTCGGAGGAGGAGTTAGTAGNGTAGCAGATGCAAAAATATTACTTCGNAACGGTGCAGATAAAATAGCTGTCAACTCAGCAGCAGTAAAAACTCCTAATTTAATTAACGAGCTTTTCGAAGCCTTTGGTAGTCAATGTATTGTAGTGGCTATTGATGCCAAAAAAATTAAAGGTAATTGGATGGTTCATTTGGTCGGAGGGAAAGTTCCTACNCCAATTGAGCTTAAAGATTGGGTAAAGGAGGTTGAAAGTCGCGGTGCAGGTGAAATCCTTTTTACCTCAATGGATCATGATGGTACTAAAAATGGTTTTGCCAACGAAACATTAGCTGATCTCTCATTATTGGTCAATATTCCAATTATCGCCTCAGGTGGAGCAGGAGAAATNAAGCATTTCGTAGATGTATTTAAAGTAGGAAAAGCAGATGCAGCACTCGCTGCAAGTGTATTTCATTACAGAGATATTAAGATCCCAGATCTGAAAAAAAAGTTAAAACAAAAAAATATAGAAATTAGAATAACAGATGAAAACAGCTAATTTTAATAAGAACCACGATGGGCTTTTACCCGCAATCATTCAAGATGCAAAAACTCAAAAAGTATTAATGTTGGGCTATATGAATGCTGAGGCTCTAGAGAAGACCAAAGACTCTGGACATGTAACTTTTTACAGCAGAAGCAAGCAAAGGTTATGGACTAAAGGCGAGGAGAGTGGTAATTATCTTGACTTAGTTGATATAGCAATTGATTGTGACTTAGATAGTTTCTTAGTCAAAGTAAATCCTCAGGGCCCTACATGTCACACAGGGTCAGATACATGTTGGAAAGAAGAAAATATAGCATCTCTAGGTTTTATTGATGAACTTCAAAAAACCATTAAAGATCGTGAGCTAAATCCTAAGGAAAAAAGCTATGTAAGTAGTTTATTTGATAAAGGGATAAATATTATTGCTCAGAAAGTAGGAGAGGAGGCTGTTGAGACTGTTATAGAAGCGATGAATAATAACGAATTACTTTTTAAGGAAGAAGCAGCAGATTTATTTTTTCATTATCTAATTTTATTGCGCGCAAAAGGNAAAAGTCTGGAGGATATTATTCAGGTTTTGGAGGAAAGGAAACGATAGACTTTTAAAAATTTTAAGTTAAACAATGTCAAAACAAACTATAAACCGAAAAGTTTTTTCATTTTTTGGAGAATTATCTGANAACAATAATAGAGATTGGTTTGAGAAAAATAAACTTCGTTTTAAAAAACTTGAAGTCGAGGTAAAAGAATTTCTNTTAGAAGTTAATCATAAACTTAATGATCATGATCATATTGAAAAGGCCAAAATGTTTAGAATATACAGGGATGTTCGGTTTTCTAAAAATAAAACGCCGTATAAAACTCATTTTGGAATGGCATTTCATCGACAGAAGCCCTCTCTTAGGGGAGGCTATTATATACACCTAGAGCCTAACAATAGCTTTCTTGGTGTAGGCTTTTGGGGGCCTAATCCATCTGANTTATTTCGTATTCGTAAAGAGCTGGAGGTAGATGCGTTTGAATTTAGGAAAATAATAAATGAAAAGAGTTTAAAGGAAAAATGGGGCTNTTTATTAGGTGANGAAGTCAAAACTTCTCCAAAAGGATTTAATAAAGACCATTTAAATATTGATTTAATAAGAAAGAAGCAATATGTTTTTATAAAAAAAGTAACTGATGAAGAGGTTATTTCATTCGAATTTCTTTCTTTAATTGAGAATCATTTTAAAGCCATCAGACCTTTTTTTGACTATATGAGTTGCCTTCTAACAACAGATTTAAATGGAGAAAGCATAATTTAAAAAAATGAAACAAATATTTCTTTTTATTCTACTTGTTATAATTCCTTTTATTACCGTTAAAAGTCAGGATGGTGAGATGGTTGCTATTACTTTCCAGAGTAGTTCAATTGAAAATAACTTAATCGGGGAATCTGCAGAAATTAATGTGGGTGTTTTTTTACCTCCGGGTTATTATGAAAAGCTAAGTAAAAGGTATCCAGTGATATATTGGCTACATGGTTTTTCTGGATGGAAAAATACTAGTGGTAAGTCTGGATGGGATGAGGAAAGGATCAATTCTCTAATTAAAAAAATGATTTCCGGAGAAATAAAACCAATGATAATTGTTATGCCCGATTCATCGAACAAGTTTGGAGGTAGTTTTTATGCAAATTCGGTCACAACAGGNAATTGGGAGGATTTAATTGCTTTTGAGGTACCAGGATTCATTGATAAGAATTATAGAACGCTACCCAAACCTGAAAGTCGAGGTATCGCTGGACATTCAATGGGTGGATCTGGAGCTATGAGGATAGCTATGAAACACTCTGATGTTTTTTCTGCTATTTATGCTTACAACTCTTGTTGTTTATCTAATTTGGGGTTTTTATTTAATAAAAAAGTAATAGAGGAAACCATAAATATCAAGACTTGGGAGGATAGGAGAAAAGCCAGTTTTTATGCAAAGGGAACGCTTGCTATCTCAGCCGCATATTCACCGAATTCTGAAAAGGCTCTTTTTTATCTNGATTTNCCATATAAGTTAANGGGAGATTCAATAAAAATTAATGAAAATGTAATGGCAAANTGGACAGCAAATACACCACTTTGGATGATTGATCAAAATATATCAAACCTCAAAAAGTTAAGAGGGATAATNATATCAGTAGGTACAATGGATCCCTATAAANANGGAAGNGANGNTTTTTCATTAGCTCTNAATAAGCTNAAAATTGACCACTATTTTGATGTTTTTAAAGGGGGTCATGGTGATAAGAATAATGAGCGTATTTTAAATAATATAGTACCCTACTTTTCCAAAACGCTAGCATTCGAATAAATTNTTGANTATTTATTAGTACTTTTATAAGTAATTAATCACTTATGACTGAAAAAGAATCAAGTATAATAAATAGTGCTATTTCTCTATTTGCACANGAAGGATATGATGGAACCTCAACACTTTCAATTGCAAAAAAAGCAGGTGTTTCTGAAGGGTTAATTTTTAAACATTTCAAAAACAAAAGGGGCCTTTTAGAAAAATTGATAATGATGGGTGAAAATCGAATTCAAATGATGATTAAACCAATAGAAAGTTTAACTCATCCAAAAGTAATCCTAAAGCACATACTAACAATCCCATTAAATATAGGAGTTAACGAAAAGAAGCTTTTTACATTAATATTTAGTATGCGATGGAAAATAGATGACAATAGGATGGATTTATCAAACGTCTTTAAACCTATGATTTTAAATTCTTTTAAAGCGCTCAACTATGACGATCCCATTTCAGAGACTCGATCGTTTTTAATGGTACTTGATGGAGCAATGTTATATACTCTTCAAAAAGATTCTAAATACGACTCCTTAATTCTTAATAACCTTCTTAATAAATTTGATCTTTAGATATACAACTATATAATATCTCTTATTAAGAGACTGAGTATGTAATCACTTTTTATAATGTTTCAAGTAATTCATTTCAATTATAATTTATTAATAGATTAAATTGCAGNTGTACAAAAATTTAAATATTATATATAATTCTTTTACAAACTATTTTTGGTATGACTTTAAAAAAAATCATGAAATATATTTTAATTCCTGTTTTTATAATTCTCTCGTGTAAATCAAAATCTGAACAGGTCTCAAACGAAGATTTCACGATCAATCATATTCTTAAAGATTTGACTCTCGAGGAAAAAGTAGGTCAAATGGCTCAAATAAATTTAACAGTTATAGCAAAAGGACCATCAAAATGGCGTTCATCGTATCCTCTAAAAATAGATCTAAAAAGATTAAAAAAAGCAATATTAGACTTCAAGGTTGGATCAATTATAAACACCATTAATGGAAGGGCTCTTAAACCGACTTCCTGGCGTGAAAACATTAAATTGATCCAAAAGTACGCTGTTGATAGTACCAGATCAAAAGTTCCTATTATTTACGGTGTTGATGGTATTCATGGTGCTACATATGCAGATGGAGCAACTATGTTTCCACACCAAATTAATTTAGCTGCCAGCTGGAATAATGAAAACGCATACAACATGGCAAAGGTTTGTGCCTATGAAACAAGGGCTATAGGAATTCCTTGGAATTTTTCTCCTGTCCTAGACTTAGGTATTGACCCTAGATTTCCAAGACAGTTTGAGACATTTGGTGAAGATCCGTTACTAGCAGGAAGATTAAGCAGGTCAATGATCAGGGGGTTCCAAGGAGATAATAACGATATTTCAAATAAATATAATGTCGCTGCTTGTTTGAAGCATTTTGTTGGATATCAATCAGTCATATCAGGAAAAGATAGAACTCCAGCATACATTCCTGACAATGTTCTTTCCGAATATCATATTGAACCTTTTAGGGAGGCGATTAAAGACGGAGCAAAAACGGTTATGATTAGTTCTGGTTTAATTAACGGCATTCCAGTTCATGCAAATTATGATTTAATAGTAAGAGTACTTAGAAGAAAACTAGGGTTTGAAGGGGTTATTCTTTCAGATTGGGAAGATATTAATAAACTTCATACTAGAGATAAAGTTGCAGAAAATAAGAAAGAGGCCGTAAAAATCGCAATTAATGCTGGGATTGATATGTCAATGATTCCCTATGAATATGAACAATTTTGTAAGTTTTTAATTGAGCTAGTAAAAGAAGGGGAGGTCCCAATTGAAAGAATTGATGAGGCAGTATCAAGAATTTTAAAGCTAAAATACGATTTAGGCTTATTTGATAATCCTATTATAGACTCTAATAATTACAAAGATTTTGGCTCAAAAAAACATAGAGAATTAGCATATAAAGCCGCTTCTGAATCAATTACTCTTTTAAAAAATAAAAATAAAATTTTACCAATAAAAAATAACCCATCAATATTAGTTACTGGACCAAACGCTAACAGCATGAGAACTCTTAATGGTGCCTGGACTTATTCTTGGCAGGGAGACCTTGCTGATGAATTTACAAGTAATTACAATACTATTTATGAGGCTGTAAGTAATTCTTTCGGGACAAGTAATGTGAAATTTATTCCTGGAGTGGCTTACAAAAATGGGGGTAATTATTACGAAATGAATGAAATCAATATCAAAAAAGCAGTTGATGAGGGCAGAAAATCAGATATTATTATTTTATGTATTGGTGAAAATTCCTACACTGAAAAACCAGGTGATTTAAATGATTTAAACATTCATAAACTTCAATTAAAACTAGCACTAGAATTAAGTAAAACTGGTAAACCAATAGTTTTAATTATTAATTCAGGAAGACCAAGGCTAATAACTGATTTTGAGCCATTTATGAGTGCAATTATTAATGTTTATTTACCTGGAAATCATGGCGGTGATGCATTGGCAGATATTTTATCTGGCAAAATAAATCCATCTGGTAAATTACCATATACATACCCAGCTTTTCCTAACTCACTATTACCATATTATTACAAGCCATCTGAGGTGCAAAACAATAATCAGGGAGCATATAATTATACCGGAGAAGTAAATAATTTATATGACTTTGGATACGGTTTAAGCTATTCACATTTTGAATACTCAGATCTAAACATAAATAAAGACATATTTCAATCTACATCAGATACGATACAAATAAATGTAAATTTAAAAAATGTCAGTAATATAGATGGTTATGAAATAATTCAACTTTATTCATCCGACTTGTTTGCACAAATTACACCAGATATTAAAAGACTTCGTGATTTTAAAAGAGTTTTTTTAAAGTCAGGTGAAACNAAATCCATTAATTTCTCTTTACCAATAGATAAACTTGCTTATTACAACGCACAAAACAAGAAAATTATTGAAAATGGAAGTTTTTCTATTTCAATTAATGATTTGAATCGTACGTTTTTAGTTAAACAATAGTTTTCTATAATTAATATTATGTAAAATAGATTTTATATTGATATGTCAAAAAAATTNAACAGTCTTGAAGACTTGGCCCATATTAAATTTGATTCTCTCGCACCTGACCCTAATACTTATAATATTGAATCAATAAATCAACGCAAACAGAATTTGGAAGCCCACTATAGCAAGAAAAAAAGAGCAGGAAAAGTTGTTACACTTATTAAAGGATTTCAAGGAAGTAATTTGGAGTTAAAAACCTTAAGTAAAATACTTAAAAATTCGTTAGGTGTTGGAGGAACTGTAAAAAANGGGGAAATAATTATGCAGGGAAATTCACGTGATAAGATAATGGACGTACTTAAAAAAATGGGACACGATGTAAAACGAGTAGGCGGTTAAATCACTCTACCCCATTCAATGGGTATTTTTCCTTTAGAAATTAAATATTCATTGCACTGGCTAAAATGTTTGTTACCAAACCAATACCCTCTGTTTGCGCTAAGGGGGGATGGATGACCAGCAGTTAAAATCAAATGTTTTTTAGCATTAATCAATTTTGTTTTTTGCCTGGCATACCCCCCCCATAGCATGAAAACAATACCTTCGTAATCATTCGATAGGGTTTTGATCACCCTGTCAGTAAAAACCTCCCAACCCTTCCCCTGGTGGCTACCTGCTTTTCCAGCAGCTACCGTTAGGGTAGAATTGAGTAATAGTACACCTTGTTTTGCCCAACAAGAGAGTTCACCGTTTTTAGGGTAATCACAACCAATGTCTTTAGCCAATTCCTTAAAAATATTGATTAATGAAGGTGGATGCGTCACCCCTTTTGGAACAGAGAAGCACAATCCATGGGCTTGCCCATGTCCGTGGTAAGGATCCTGGCCAAGCAAAACGACTCGTGTTTCATTTGGAGGACAAAGATCGAATGCATTAAAAATAAATTTCCCCGGGGGGTAACATTGTCCTTTCTGATAAGCTGTCTTTACAAAGCTTATTAAGGCCTTAAAATAAGGATGGTCAAAATTATTATACAATACTATTTTCCATTGGGGATGTATCTTTACCGACATGATTTTATTAATTTTGCTTTGCTAATTTAAAAAAATAGATGGGGTATATTCCAAAAAAAACTTTAGAGGATTTAGAGTTTTTTACAGTAACCGAACAGCTATCAAGCTTTGCCATTACACCACTTGGGAAAATTGCTTGTCAAAAAATAGTCCCTCTACCCGATCAGTTGGCCTTACTTACAGAACTTAATTGTGTCTCAGAGTTTTTAGCTTCTTTTGAAAATGACAATAGAATACCCAATCACGGCTTTGAGGATTTATCCCCCTCGTTCCAGTTACTTAAAATCGAAAACAGTGTTTTAGAAATAAGTTCTTTTAGAAATATCGCCTCTGCATCAGATACAATAAATACCCTACTATTGTTTTTTAAAAAGTTAAAAACTTACTATCCTAGCCTTTCTGCTTGGGGCGAAAACATTGAGGTTAATAAAGAAATCAAACTGGAGGTAGATAATGTCATTGACCGATTCGGAGAAATTAGAGATAACGCTTCGGATATTCTATTCATGCTTAGAAAACAAATCCAGACAGTCAAAGGAAAAATATCCCAAAGCTTTAATAAAGCGCTTAGCCATTTTCAAGGATTAGATTACTTGGATGACATCAGGGAGTCAGTGATGGAGAACAAGCGGGTATTGGCAGTAAAAGCCATGCACCGAAGAAAAGTTAAAGGTGGAATTTTAGGGAGCTCAAAAACAGGAAGTATTGTATATATTGAGCCTGAAGCTACACTAAACCTAACCCGTGAACTACAAAATTTATTGTTTGAGGAAACCGAAGAAATTAAAAAAATTCTTAGCCAACTCACCGACTACTTTAGGCCTCACCTGGATTTAATCAAAACCTATCAACAATATTTAATTCAAATAGACACCTTTTACGCAAGAGCTCGATATGCCAAAGAGATTAATGCATTGTTGCCCATATTTACCAAGGATCAAGANTTATGGCTTAAAAACGCTTATCACCCCCTACTCTACCATTCTCACNAATTAGAAGACAAAAAAACCTATCCCCAGGAAATTTATCTTAATACAGAAAGTAGGATTATTGTAATCTCTGGTCCTAATGCTGGAGGAAAAAGCATTACTCTGAAAACAGTTGGATTACTCCAATTAATGATTCAAAGCGGTCTATTAATTCCCGTTCACGAAAAAAGTCGAGTCTGTTGGTTTGATTCCATACTTACAGACATTGGCGATAACCAGTCAATCGAAAATCATTTGAGTACCTATTCATATCGACTGAAAAACATGAAGGGATTTTTAAAAAAATGTGATGATAAGACATTGTTCTTGATTGATGAGTTCGGAACAGGTTCCGACCCTGAATTAGGAGGCGCACTGGCTGAAGTAATTTTAGAGGACTTTTATGCAAGGAACTCATTTGGGTTGATTACCACTCACTATTCCAACTTAAAGCTTTTAGCTGACGAGCAACCAGCAATGGTTAATGCCAATATGCAGTTTGACGATCGTACTTTAGAGCCTGTATTTAAATTAATTCTGGGGGAAGCTGGTAGCTCCTTTACTTTTGAGGTCGCTCAAAAAAACGGGATTCCTTTCAACCTAATTAATCGTGCAAAAAAGAAAATAGAACGTGGTAAAGTCAGGTTTGATGCAACAATTGCCAAACTACAAAAACAAAGGCATCAAATGGCTAAAACTGGTAAATCACTCCGAGAAAAGGAAAATAAATTTGAAAACGAATCAGATCGGCTTGAAAAACTTAATCAAAAACTTAAGACAAAACTTGTCAGCTACCAAGAGTTGTTCGATCACAACCAGCGCATGATTGTTTTGGGTAATAAATTGAATGACTTAGCGGAGTTGTTTTTTAAAAACAACAAAAAAAGACTTATGATAGCGGAAATTCTCCGACTCATTGAATCCGAGAATTCTAAACGAAAAAGAAAATCTTCGGCCCAAACCAAAAAAGCTATAGCAGTCAAAAAAAGTATAGAAAATGAGGTTACCAAAGAATTGGTAACTATCCGAAAGGAAAAAAAGATCAAGAAAGAAGCCCCACCAAAACCTAAATCTATTGTAATATTAAAGGTAGGTGATAAAGTCAGGCTATTTGATGGGAAATCTGTCGGTAGTATAGATGCAATTGAAAAGAAGAAAGCTATTGTAAATTATGGAATCTTTACAACCCAAGTGAATATAGATCAACTCGAATTAGTTAAATAATGGAGCGTATTGTCTTTTTTGATGGTCTCTGCCCTTTTTGTCACTATTGGGTGCAGTACTTACTTGAAAGAGATGAGAATCATCTATTTCTTTTTGCCCCACTCCAAGGAAAAACGGCACATGAGCTATTGCCCTCTTACTTCATGTCAGTCGATACGATTGTTTTACTAGAGGACAAAAAAAGGATTTACACAAAGTCAAATGCGATCTTTAGAATCATAAAAATACTTGGTGGAGTCAGAAAAATACTTTTAGTTTTTAAGTTCTTACCAACTTTTATTAGAAATTTTTTCTACGATCTTATCGCAAGTAATCGTTTTGTATTTCGAAAACCTCTTGAATATTGTCCTGTGCCGCGAGCAGATTTAGCCTCTAGATTTTTAGACTAGGAAAAGCCAGAATTTAAGATATTTATTTCCAGAATAAATCTGATTTTATGAATTGAAATAGTTACCTAATTAATGATGATTAACTTTTAAAAAATTAATTTTTAGAATTTATAAAGAATTTTCATAAAAGGGTATTACTTACTCTTTTTTCCTCCAACCAATTGTTAAGTCTTGGACCCAAATAGAAAATGATGGCGGCGAGTGCAAAGCCTGCAATCATATCTATGAAGTAATGGTATCGAAGGTATAGGGTTGAAATAAAAAGAGATATGGCGAATGGCAAGAAAAATAAAGCATAGGTTTTACTCTGTTTGAATGCAAAAAGTAGAATTAAAAATATAATTCCATTGTGTAAACTTGGAAAACAATCGCGTCTTGTATATTCAGAAATTTCATAATTCATCAAAAATGAAAGTCTATCTGTTATTTCAGTGCCCATCAATGAAGTTTCAAACATATGTGACATAGTAAATTTAGGGCCGACAGCTGGAAAAAAAACATAACCGATATAGCCAATGTAAAAAGTGAGGATGACGGAAACAAGTGTTTCTCGAAAAACTGTATTTTCTTTTTTAACATACAAATACATAGAGAAAACCAAAATATAAATCAAAAATGCACTATAAGAAGAATACATAAAATCTGTTAGGCCGGGACTGATGTATTGTTCTAAGTAAATCGCTGGTTGAAATCCTAATAAATATTCATCCCAAGCCATTAAACTTAAATCTATATCATTGGGATTTACTAAATGTACCATATCGTGCATGTTAGTGTAGATAGAAATACAAAAAGCAAATGGAAGTGATTCTCTCAAGAAATCAAGAACTACTTTTGTTAAGCGACCGATTTTATAATTCAAAAGCAGTTTTAAATCCTTAAGCTTAATGATTCCTAAAAACAGCAAAAAAACCGCTCCGGTTATTAAAAAACGATCGATATTAGAATCTCTAAAACCCTCTTCACCGTAATAGATTAAGAGAAAAAAAAGCATTGGAACCAACAATATAAATGCTAAAATTTCTTCTAAACGAAGTTTGAAAATAACTTTAAACCAGCTCTGCATTTATAAAAAAAACTCCAATAAAAGCATGAAATAAATATGTTTAACTTAACAGTAATCTGTTTAATATCTTGAAAAAGAATAGCTGAAAAATACAAAATTATTTTAAATAATCTTAATTCATACGGTAGTGATATAGTAAGGTTTATTATTAACAAAACCAGTGATGAATTTGAAAGGAAAAGGATATAAGAATAAGAATTAAAAAAAAATAATCCTTAGTATAGTGATCATCCCATTTTTTTTCTTAAAGTATCTTTTTTAAGTTTCCCTAAGCTTTTTGCAACAATCATCGATACTGAGGCATCTCCAGTGACATTTACCACAGTCCTGCACATATCTAAGGGTCGGTCAATAGCAAATATCAAGGCTAATCCTGCCTCAGGAATCCCTGCCTGCCCCAATACAATAACCAACATAACCATCCCTGCGCCTGGAACCGCAGCTGCCCCAATAGAAGCTAATGTCGCCGTTAAAATAATCCCTAACTGTGTACCTAAAGACAAATCCATCCCAAAAGCTTGAGCAATAAAAACTGCAGCAACTGCTTGGTAAAGACTGGTACCATCCATGTTTATAGTGGCGCCAATAGGCAAAACGAAACTAGCCACTTCTTCATCTACTCCCAAATGTTCCTCAACCCGTTCCATTGTTACTGGTAAAGTAGCCGCACTAGAACTAGTGGAAAACGCTAGGAGCTGAGCGGGAGAAATCCCTTTTATAAACTTAGTGGGTTCCATTTTTACATAAAGTCGTAAAAACATGGTATAAAGGCCTATCATTAATAACAGGCCGATTAGTAAAGTAATCGCATACATGCCCAGTGCTTTAAAGAGATCAAAACTGGGTGATTCAACAATCAAAGTGGCTAAAAGTGCAAAAACTCCATAAGGTGCTGTAAGCATAATCAAATCGATCAATTTAAGAATCACTTCATTAAAAGCATCGAAAAACTCTTTGACTGGCTTGGCTTTATCAGGAGTAATAAGAATCAAACCAATTCCAAAAAACAAAGCAAAGAAGATAACCTGAAGCATATTACTATTTTCAGTAGTTGCCTTAAAAATATTATCAGGAACCAAATCTATAAGAGCTTGAAGAGGACCTGCTTCTTTTTGTTTTTGAGCCACTTCATATTTTTCAGCGGCATCTGACTCATAAGAAGCAATTAAATCCATACGGGTTGAGTCTGCAATAGAATCACCTGGGCGAATGGTGTTCACCATAAATAACCCAATGGAAACTGCCAAAATAGTGGTTAGTAGATATATACCAATCGTCTTCCCTCCCATAAGTGAGAGTTTAGATATGTCCTTAAGATCAGAAACCCCCTTAATTAGGGAGCCAAGTATCAAGGGCATAGCGATAAGTTTTAGGGTATTGATAAAGATGATTCCAAATGGCTTGACCCAATCCGAAATGATCTCGTCACCGCCCTCAAATTGAGTGAAAACAGCACCAAAAACAACACCGAGTACCATTCCTATCATGATCCTCCAATGCAACGGCAGCTTTTTCATAGTTTATTTTTTAATCGTTCGATTAAGAAGTGTAAAGTCCGCAAGTACGAGTGCAGACATGGCCTCAACAATAGGAACAGCTCTGGGAACAACACAAGGGTCATGTCTTCCTTTACCTTGCATATCAACAGCCTCTCCTTTTTTATTAATCGTTTTTTGAGACTGCATAATTGTAGCTACAGGTTTAAAAGCCACATTGAAGTAAATATCCATACCGTTTGAAATTCCTCCTTGAATACCACCCGATCGATTAGTTTGGGTAGTGCCATCTGCATTATATAAGTCATTGTGGAGGCTTCCTTTTGTTTTTGAACCTTCAAAACCACTACCATATTCAAATCCTTTGACAGCATTAATAGAAAGCATTGCTTTACCTAACTCAGCATGTAACTTATTAAAAACAGGTTCTCCTAGGCCTAATGGTATGTTTTGGATAACACATGTAATGATTCCACCCACAGTATCCCCTTCCTTACGAATTTGTTTAATATAACTCTCCATCACAGCGGCTTTTTCAGGGTCGGCACAGCGAACAGGATTTTTCTCGATATAGCTAAAATCAAGTTCTTGGTAAGGCTTATCTAAATTGATTTTTCCTACTGAAGAAACATAGGCCGTAAATTTAATATTTCTAAGAAACTGCTTGGCAATGGCGCCTGCCACTACTCTACTGGCGGTCTCTCTAGCGGAACTTCTTCCACCACCACGATAATCTCTAAAGCCGTATTTCTCATCATATACCTTATCCGCATGAGAAGGTCGATATTGATCCTTGATATGGTCGTAGTCTCGGGATTTTTGATTGGTATTAAAAATGGCAAATCCAATTGGTACACCAGTGGTTTTTCCTTCAAAAATACCTGATAATAATTTTACTTCATCCGGTTCTTTACGTTGAGTCACAATCGCTGATTGACCAGGTTTCCTGCGGTTCAAATCAAGTTGTATAGCTTTCATGTCTAATGCTATTCCTGAAGGACACCCTTCGATAATCCCTCCTATAGCCTCACCGTGGGACTCCCCAAAAGTGGTCAATTGAAATAGGCTTCCAAATTTATTTCCTGACATTATATAATTATTAAGACAAATATAAATGGAAAGTTTTGATTTGTTTAAACTCAGAAGAAATTGTAAACATTTATCAATATTAGTGAGATAAAAATAAATTGTATTTTTTAAAACAATTAGATTTTTGTTTTGAATTAAAAATAATTATACCCAGCTTAAAAAAATCAATACTTAAATAAACAGAATCATCTTTCATTATCCTCCGCCATGCATTAGTCATCTCAGAACTCCAATGAATATCATCAAAAACAACAATTGCATTTTGAGAAAATTGTTTTTTTAATAATTCGAAATATTTTATTGTAGCGTCAAATCGATGGTTACCATCTATAAATACCAAATCAAACTTAATATTAGATTTTTTTAATTCTAATAATTTCTCATCATATAAACCATGAATTACTTTAAATCTTTTTTTATTACCTATTCTATTAAAACGTTCTGTCGCTATATCACACAATTTTTTTACTCCCTCGATAGTAATAAAATTTGATTTTTTTTTTTCGTCAAGTCCCTTTAGAAAGTATTGACCAGAAACTCCTAGATTCGTTCCAATTTCTAATATATTATTAATATTTTTTATTTTAGATAATTCATAAAAAAAACAAGTCCATTTTTTTGACGATGCGGCTTTTAATGATATTTCAGCTACACTAGAAGTTTTATTATTACCTATTTCTTTAAAATTTATTTTATTTTCATTATTACTTAACTCGACTCTATATTCATCAAGAAAATTCAATATTTTTTTATCTGTTGAAGAATGGGTATTATTTTTAACTTTTTCAAAAGCTTTAATAGTATCCACAGCAACTGCTATAGTTTTTAAAGATCTTAAAGTTTTTGGCTCAAATACTTTACTTAAAAATAAATGCTCAAACCTTTTATATTTTTTAAATATTTTAAACAAAATAATTATTATTAGGTTTTAAGATATAATTTAAATGTAAATTAAATCAATTTAAATCTTATTAGAGAGACGAAAAATCAATCTTTTGATGTTTAAAAAATTTCTTAAAATATTAAAATAAAATAAAAATTGATAAATAAATTAGAGAAAATTGTTGGTAGAGATTCTATATTATCAAATGGAAAAGAAAAATTAAGATTTGATCATATTTGGAAAACAGATATTCCTACAAATGCTTTTGCGGTAATTTTTCCAAAATCAACGCAACAAATATCTGAAATAATGAAGCTTTGCTATGAAAATAACCAGAAAGTAGTAATACAGGGTGGTTTAACTAATCTAGTTGGTTCTACAATAACAAGAAAAAATGATCTGGTTATATCTCTTGATAAGATGAATCAAATTGAGGAAATAGATGAAAAAAGCAGAACAATTACAGTTCAATCAGGAGTAATTTTAGAGGATGCAATTTCATCTGTAAATGAAAAAAATTTAATGCTCCCCCTAAATTTTGGCGCTAAAGGATCAGCGCAAATTGGAGGAATAGTTTCCACAAACGCGGGCGGATTAAGAGTTCTTAGATTTGGAATGACTAGAAATCTAATTCTTGGGATCGAGGCTGTATTATCTAATGGAGAAATCATTTCTTCAATGAAAAAAATAACTAAGGATAACTCCGGTTATGACATTAAACAACTTTTTATTGGATCTGAAGGAACATTGGGAATTATTTCAAAAGTAATTTTTAAACTGGAAGAAAAACCAAGTTCTAGATTTTCCGCTCTAGCGGGTTTAACAAATTATGAAAACGTTATTAATTTTTTAAAATTTATGCAAAAGGGTCTCTCAGGAAGTTTATCAGGATTTGAATTAATTTGGGGAGAAACTTACAAAGCTATGAAAGATTCCTCTTTGGAATATTCTTCTCTATTAGACATCAACTTCCCATATTATGTTATAATTGAACTATTAGGTTCCG
>NHFW02000004.1 GCA_002171295.2 Flavobacteriaceae bacterium TMED121 | reverse complement strand
ATCTTTCCTTCAACACCATCTGCTATCAATCTTGTAATAAGCTCTTCGTCACTTTCAGATTTTGATGATTCTGCAGGAGCAGTAGCTGATGCTACGGTAGTTCCACTTTCAGGCATAGCAGGTCTATCCATTGATCCCTTGTTGATCTTCATGATCATTGATTTTGCTTTGGCTTTGATAATCTTATCAGGCGTTGCATCCAGAATTGCAGTATCACCATCAAGCACCTTGTTTACTAAAAATGCAATATGATCATCTTTACTAGCAAAAGTTGGCTCACCTGATGCATTAGCTGACGCTACTGCAGGAGCTGCTGTTGCAGATCCAACATCGGGCATAGCAGGTCTATCCATTGATCCCTTGTTGATCTTGATTAGAAAGGCTTTTGATTTTCCACTTATTACTTTATCATTCAAAGAGGAAAGCAAGCTAGCATCACCATCTAAGACCTTATTAACAATGTATGCTACCATATCTTTTTTATCTGCAAAATTAGGTACCCCAGCTACGCTAACTGTACCACTAGATTGCTGAGAGGCTACATCTTTCTTTGACTTTTCTTTTGCACTTTCAATAATTTCTATTGGTAATAAGTTTGCAAGATTTGACAAAATTTTAGATTTTTTACTTTCAAAACCAATGACGCTAAGCCACGAAAATAATCCACTACTTGATCTTTGACATGTGACAGCTGTTCCATCAGGAGTGTTTTTAAGGTCAAAAAAAACCATTTCTTTATGCAGTGGGCTCATTTGCATTTCCATTTTGAAGCTTTTATTGTTATCTATAGATAAGATCTTCCCCTTTAATGTTGGAAGTATTGATATAGGCCTTACTAATATTTCTGAACCAGGTGCAAAGTGGAACTTGTCAAAGGAATATTTTTGAACATATCTTGAAGAGTTTTGAATTGCAGGCAATAGCCTTAAAATACCTGGGAACCAAAAATTGTATTCAGATAAATTTGTTATAGCTTTCCAAACAGTCTCAGGTTTGGTCATAAAATTATGTTTGACTATAGTTTTGGCAGAAAAAGGGTATATATATGATGAGGCATCACTTTTAACCTCTTGGTCTTTGCTTACATCGACAACAAAAAAGATTGTTACCAATAAAAACGCTATCATTGCTGTAATTAATATCATTTATAAAGTCCAAAAATAATATAAGATTTTACAAAGGATATTTATAATTATTGAAATATTTGATTTGTAGATTTGATTTCGATAAAATGAAAGAAATAAACGCTAAAGAAGTAAAAAAGAAGTTTGATAATAAGGAAAATTTCATATTATTAGATGTTAGAGAAAATAATGAAATTGAAATTGCTAGTATTTCTCCTCACACTCATATCCCTATGGGTGAAATACCAAACCGATTTCATGAATTAGATAAAGACAAGCTTCATGTGGTGATGTGCCATAGCGGTGTTCGTTCAGCTCGTGTTTGTAATTATTTAATTGAGATGGGATATGATGTAGTGAATTTTAAAGGAGGAATTGAATCTTGGTCTTCTGAAATAGACCCGTCTGTTTCTAAATATTAGTGCTTAAAACATCTTCTTCCAGTAAATACCATTGGTATTTCATATTCATTGCAAGCATTTATTACTTCTAGATCTTTAATTGATCCACCAGGTTGGATTATTGCCCCTAATTCAGATTTTGAAACCCGATCAATGCTATCTCTAAAAGGGAAGAAAGCATCTGAGCAAAGAATTGAATTTTTTATATTACGTCCAGACTTTATCAATGCGATTTCTACTGCATCTATTCTGCTCACCTGACCAGCTCCAATACCTACAGTAGTTTTATCTTTAATTGTTATGATTGCATTTGATTTAACATGCTTTAATACTCTCCATCCAAATAGCATGGATTGTAGCTGTTCATTCGTTGGAGATTTTTTAGTTACAATATTTAATTCATTTATAGTAAGTCTATCGCGATTAATTTCTTGGATAAGCAATCCACCTTCTAAATTTCTTATATCATGCCCAATTGGCATTGATTTAATATCACCAATTTGCATAATTCTTAAATTTTTCTTTTTGGCAAAAATATCTAATGCTTCACTATCAAAAGATGGCGCAATAACTATTTCAACAAATATCTTATCTAATTCTTTAGCTATTTCATTTGTGCATTTAGAATTCATTGCAATAATTCCACCAAATGCTGAAACGCTATCTGCTGCAAATGCCCTATTAAATGCTTCTAAGGATGATTCTCCAGTTGACACCCCACAAGGATTTGCATGTTTTACAATTACACAGGCAGTTTCAGTAAATTCTTTGAGGCAGCTTAGCGCAGCGTCACCATCCATTATATTATTATAAGATAGCTTTTTGCCTTGCAATTGTTTCGCGTTAAGAATATTGTTTGAGTTATTTTCTGATATTTGATATGCAGAAGCAGATTGATGAGGATTTTCACCGTATCTTAATTTAGAATGTTTTTTAAGTGTTAATCCCATTTGAGATGGGTACTCATCCTTTGTTATATAATTTGAAATTGCTGTTTCATAT
Source organism: Flavobacteriaceae bacterium TMED121 (assembly GCA_002171295.2). Taxonomy (GTDB): domain Bacteria; phylum Bacteroidota; class Bacteroidia; order Flavobacteriales; family Flavobacteriaceae; genus UBA8316. The sequence continues at coordinate 33,505 of NHFW02000004.1, read as the reverse complement.
GATGCTGTTGTTGCAAATGCTTTTTTAGCAAGAGATATTCGAGTATTATAGCTTATTTCACCTTCTTTATTTAATTCTTGAATAATTAAAGCATAGTCATTTGGGTGGGTAGCAACGACAACCCATCCAACATTCTTTGCTGCTGACCTAATCATTGTTGGCCCACCAATATCTATATTTTCTAATGCATCAGATAAGGTATGATCTTTATTTTTAATAACTGTAGTAAAGGGGTATAAATTGCATACAACTAAGTCAATTTGATTAATATTATTCATCATCATATCTGATTCATGTTGATCTCTTAAGGCTAAAATTCCTCCCTCAACTAAAGGGTTGATTGTTTTAACACGACCGCCCATTATTTCTGGAAAATTTGTAAAATCATTAATTTCAACTATGGGAATTTGTGCCTTTTTTAATAATGCAGAAGTTCCGCCTGTTGATACTATTTCAATATTTTTTTCAGATAAGAATTTTGCAAATTCTTCAATTCCATTTTTGTCAAATACAGATATTAGCGCTCTTTTTATAGTAATGGGATTTTCATTTATAACATAATTATCTATCATTGTTTTCCTTGAATTAACTTAATTGCTTCAATGTAGGCCTCTCCCTCGAGTGATTGTACTTTATGTTTTAAGGATTTAGTATTGTCATTTTCTAGTACTTGACATTTTTTTTGAACTAATATGGGCCCCTCATCTACATTTTCATTGACAAAATGGATTGTACACCCGGTTTCTGTATCTCCATTAGATAATACTTGATCATGAACGTTTGTATCCATTCCCCCACTATATTTAGGCAGTAATGAAGGATGAACATTTAATATTCTATCTTTCCATTCCATGCAAAATGGCGACGATAGAATTCTCATAAACCCTATTAATAAAATTAGTTCAATATTTTTTTCTTTAAGAATTGTAGATACTTCTTTATCAAATGTCTCTCTCTTTTTGTTTTTATGTGAAATAAAAAGATTATTTATTCCATATTTTTCAGCTCGCTGTAATATAAAAGCATCTTTTATATTAGAAATCACAATAGATATTTCCGCTTCTATTCTATTATTTTTTATAGCTTGTATAATTGCTTCTAAATCTGTTCCTCGCGTTGAACCAAGTACCCCTAGCTTAATCATCGAATTTTTTGCATGTGTTTAATGCGGCTTTCAATAAGAGGTTTAGTTCCAATATCAGCCCTATGAAACAATGGACCTTCTACTTTAGATATTTCCTTTTCAACTATTTTTTCAGCTTCTTCAATTGTGTCACCTGCAGCAACTATGCAAAGCGTTCTACTACCAGCTTCAATAATATCATCATTTTTTTGATCGACTGATCCAAAAAATAATTGTTGATGATCATTGACTTTTGAAATGTCAATCTTTTCCCCTTTTATTGGGTTTGTCGGATATCCTATAGGGACTGCATATTTGCATACAGTTGCTTGATTGTTGAATTTAATTTTAATTTTATGCAATTCTTCACTTATTATTGCTTTACATATCTCAAGAAAATCAGTTTGTAAGAGTGTTAAGACATTCATTGATTCAGGGTCACCAAATCTAGCATTGTATTCAATTATCTTTATTCCATCTTTAGTGGCCATAAATCCACCATATAATATTCCTTTATATTTTGTTCCAAATTCACTTGTTAGCGCTTTAATAATTTTAACGTTTGTTTCTTTAGCTATATCAATGTCCATATTATTTAAGAAGGGCAGTGAATGATTTGCATCGGAATACGTTCCCATGCCCCCTGTATTTGGGCCTTGATCATTTTCATAGGCCCTTTTATGATCTTGAACAACTGGCATATGTTTAAGCGTTGATCCATCTGAAAAGCTCATCAATGAAAACTCTTGGCCAACTAGTTTTTCTTCAATTACAAATTTTCCACCATTTTTAATAAGATCATTACAGTAATTTAAAGCATCATCATGTGAAATTAAATGCTCACCAGATACTTTTACTCCCTTGCCGCCAGCAAGACCATCATATTTAACAACAAAATCATCCCCTAATTTTACAAGGAAGTCTCTAACTCCTATCATTGAATCAAATGTTTTAAATATTGGGAATCTATTAATATTATAGGACTTCATTAATTTCCGTGCAAAAGATTTTGATGTTTCTATTTGAGCAAGGTTTTTTGTTGGGCCAATCACTCCAATATTTTCAAGCCATAAGGCATCAGCTAGTCCTTTAGCTAAAGGGTTCTCAGGGCCTATTATTGCAATATTGCAATTTTTATTTTTTGCATGATCAATAACAAAATTTGAATTCTCAATATCTCCAATGATAAATTCTTTGCATAGTTCAGCAATTCCTGGGTTTTTATTTGAACCAATACAATATAAACTATGGTCTAATTTTGATTTATTTAATGATCGTATAATAGCATGTTCTCTTGCGCCAGAACCAATGATTAATATATTATCTTCCATTTAGTTTTAAGGAGAAACTCTAGTAGAGTCTGTTCTTGCTGCTTCAAGATTACTAAGATATTCCTTTGAAATGTTTCCTATTTTATAATTTCCTGTAAATACAGAATCTTCAAATTCAGATATATCGGGATTGCCTCGCTTAGCGGAAAGAATTAGATCTTCTAAATCCTGATAGATCAATTCATCTGCTCCAATATGATTTTTTATTTGATCAATGGTTTTATTATTTGCTACAAGTTCTTTTGTTGCAGGCATGTCTATACCATATATATTTTGGTATCGTATTGGAGGTGATGCAGAAGCAAAATATACTTTTTTTGCACCATTTTTTCTCACCATCTCAATTATTTTTTTTGAAGTATTTCCTCTTACGATTGAATCATCAACCAATAACACATTTTTATCTTTAAACTCTATTTCTATGGGGTTTAATTTTTGCGTAACTGACCTCTTTCTATTTGATTGTCCTGGCATAATAAATGTTCTACCTATATACCGATTTTTCATAAATCCTTCTCGATATTTTTTTCCTAATCTGTGGGCAACTTGCATAGCGGCTGTTCGACTTGTGTCTGGAACAGGGATAACAACATCTATATCTAAATGTGAAAATTCTGTTGCAATCTTTTCTCCTAAATAATCTCCCATTCTAAGTCTTGCTTTGTGCACTGATATAGAATCAATTGTAGAATCCGGTCTTGAAAAATATACATATTCAAAAATACATGGAGTGTGTTTTGCATTATTAACTAACCTTTTTTCAATTGCTTTTCCTTCCATATCAATTATTACAGCCTCGCCTGGATTGATGTCTTTTAAGTATTCAAAACCTAAAGATGTTATTGCGCTGCTTTCTGATGCAAAGAAATATGATCCATTGGTATTTTTACCCATTGAAAGCGGTCTTACACCATTTGGATCTCTAAAAGCAACGAGGCCAATTCCAGATATAAGCATGACAACAGCATACCCACCATGGCATTGATTAAACACTTTTAAGATAGCATTAAAAATATCATCATTGGAAAATTCATCGTTATTTATATTGAATAGTTCGTATGATAATAAATTCAATAATACCTCAGAATCTGATGACGTATTAAACTGACAGAATTTTTCTTTTATTAATTTTGATTTTATTTCATCGCTATTTGTTATTGTTCCATTATGTGCTAAAGATATATTAATAGGATTAGCAGTATGAAATGGTTGGGCCTCATTGACATCATCACATCCAGCTGTAGGATATCTCACATGCCCAATCCCAATATTTCCATCTAATTTATTAGTGTCTATGTTTTTAAAAATTTCTGATACTAGACCCAGTTCTTTGTGTAAAGTTATTTTTTGTTGATTTAATGTTGCAATGCCTCCCGCATCTTGTCCACGATGTTGAACTTGAATTAAACCATCAAATATATCTTGAACAGCTTTATTGTTTTCATGATAAATCCCAATAAGCCCACACATTAAATTAGTTCCGCTAGTTTTTTTGCAAGTCCCGTATAGGAGGCAGGATCTAAATGCAGAAGCATTTTTTTATCTTCACTAGGTATTTTAAGTTTTCCAATAATGGCTCTGATAAGATCTTTATCAACCTGTTTTCCTTTAGAGGCTTCCATCATTTCTTCATAGCCTCCATCTTTACCAGATTTTCTGATAGCAACCTGTATTGGTTCAGCTAGTACCTCCCAATGAGAATTAAGCTCATTCATGGCTTTATTTTTATCAATATCTATTCGATCAAGACCTTTTTCAACCCCTTTTAATGCGATATATGAATGCCCTAGAGCAACTCCTTGATTTCTTAGTGTTGTTGAATCGGTAAGGTCTCTTTGCATTCTAGAAATACTGAGCTTTTTAGATAAATGCTCTAACAGTGCGTTAGATATCCCAAAATTTCCTTCTGCATTTTCAAATTGGATTGGATTGATTTTATGTGGCATAGTTGATGAGCCTACTTCACCAGCAATCTTTTTTTGTTTAACGATTGCTCTGCTTATATAAAGCCACATATCTTGAGATAGATCTGATAGAATTGAATTTATTCGAAGGATGTTATGATAGCTTTCTATTATAGCATCATGGGATTCAATTTGAGTAGTGATAAGATTTGGCTTTAATCCCATAGATTTCATAAATCTACTAGCAAATTTAATCCAGTCCATTTTTGGATAAGCTGTTATTTGTGCAGACCAAGTCCCTGTAGCGCCGCCAAATTTTCCAAGGAAATCTTGTGACTTAATTTGCTGCAGTTGTCTTTCAATTCTATTATAAAAAACTGCAAGTTCTTTTCCAAAGGTGGTAGGTGTGGCGGGTTGCCCATGGGTTAGCGATAGTATAGCTATTGATTTATAGCGTTTAGCAAGTTTTTTTATTTTTTTATTAAGAGAATTTAATTGGGATAAATAGGGACCATTGATCGCCTCTTTCCACATTAAACTATAAGATATATTATTTACATCTTCGGAGGTTAAGCAAAAGTGAATCCATGGATGAAGAGATTTTCGCAGTTTTTTTTGAATATAATATTCTACAGCTTTCACATCATGATTTGTTGTTTTTTCAATGGATTTTATATCCATTGCATCTGAATCAGCAAAGTTTAGATATATCTTTCTTAGTTTATCGCATTCTTTGATACTAAATGGGCCAATACCATCTATTTTCTTTTCTTTGGCAAGCGCTATAAGATATTCAATTTCAACTTTTACTCTATATTTAATTAAAGCGGATTCTGAAAAAAATGGGCGAAGCGCTATAATATTATTTTTATATCTACCATCTAAGGGTGAGATCGAGTTTATTGGTTTAGACACCAAAGATCCGCTTAACTGCTAATGCACAATTTCCAGGATCGATGACTGTTAGCACTGGAGTGTTGCTTGGCATTTGCAAAGTCGAATGAATATTAACTAGCATATCAGATTTATCCGAAAACGGTGGGCATCCAATAGTTGGAAATTCAGAATTTGCAGCAACAAACCCAGAAAGCGCATTAGATCTACCTGCTATTGTAATATATACAATATTATCATTTGATTTATTTTTTTCTAATATATCTAAGACTTTTAATGGTTGCTTGTGAGCAGATGCAGCATGTTGTTCCCATTCAATTCCATATTCGTCAAGCTTATCTGTTATTTTTTTTGCATGAGGCTCATCGGAGGTTGAGCCCATAATGATAATAGTTTTCATAATAAATTCCTTAGGTTTTCAATTATTCGATTTTGTACAGGAATGCTCTTATCAGGAAAGGGAAATTGTTTTCCGGTTATTGTCTCATATAGATATACATATCTAGATGATAATTCAACCACTAGCTCTTCAGGAGCATCGGGCAAAGTTTCATCATTGTATGGGTCGCAATTGTCAACAAACCATAATCGTAAAAATTCTTTATCAATATTTTGAGGTTCTTTATTGTTATTGAATCTTTTTTCATAGGATTCTGATATCCAATATCTACTTGAATCCGGTGTATGAATTTCATCAATAAGAACTATATTCCCATTAATATCTTTTCCCATTTCATATTTTGTATCTACTAATATTAAACCATTATCCAGAGCTTTTTTTTGCCCAAATTCAAAGAGCTCAAGCGCCTTTTTACTGCAATAATCCCAGTCTTCTTTTGACATCCAACCTTCACTTATAATATTATTTGGGGAAATTGGCCTATCATGGTCTTCTTCTTTAGTGGTAGGAGTTAACATATTTTGATCTAGTTTTTGATTTTTCTTTAGACCTTCTGGTANTTGATTNCCACAATACTCTCTATCACCTTTATTGTATACAGTCCANAATGAAGTACTAGTNCTCCCAGTAATAAATCCCCTAACAACAAACTCAATGGGAAAGACATCGCATTTTTTTGCTAGAGTAACATTGGGGTCAGGGATATCAATTACGTGATTAGGAATTATATCTTTTGTCATTTCAAACCACCATGCACTCGTCAAATTAAGGACCTGCCCTTTGAATGGAACGGAAGCTAGAATACGATCAAATGCACTTTGCCTATCCGTTGTGATGAGGGCTAATGAATCTCCTAGATTATATTGGTCACGAACCTTGCCTGAGCGCTTAGATCCAGAAGGCAATGATGTTTTTGTTAGGGTATTTTCAAGTTCAGCAATTATTTTGCTTTTGTAGTTTTTATTTAATTCTATAGCATTCATAAGATAATGGGTTAAATAATATATTTGTTGTTAAAATTTCATTCAATATGGTATTGAAATTACTTCCGTTAATTTTCAGATTCCACAATACACCGTGATTAATTGATAAAATTTTATTTATTCCAAATCTTTTTGTTAAAGATTCNTATGCTGCTCTTCCTTTAATATCATCTTTTTGACAAACTAGAAGTGATACAACCCCATATTCATTTAATGGTTTTCCAATAAATTCTTTGTTTGAATTAAATAATTCACCACTATTTTTTATTTGTTCTAATACTATTTCATTAGAATTTTCTATTTCTATTTCCCACCTAATTTGACGTGAAACTTTTACATCATAACCTAAGTGATTAAGTGTATTATTTACTGTGATTGCTTCATTATCAGTTATGATCATATCAATTAACCACTCATGATTTTGTTTATCGTTCTCAAATTGTAATAATTGTAAAGGTTTTGGTTTATATTTTAAAGTACTTGTTTTAGGAGGAANATTTTTTTCTATATACTCCTTCATGGAAGAAAATATCACATCTCCTTCTTTTGATCTTTCAGGNTGAGGCATCATCGCCATAATATTGCCTTCAGGATTGCATATTGCAGCAATATTATGAATAGAACCATTGGGGTTGGTTGGGAATTCATCTATGATGTTGCCGCNTGNGTCGCAATATCTATANATATCCTGTTCATTTTTGATCATTTCACTTAATAGGTTTTCAGGAAGTAGAAATCGACCCTCACCGTGAGCTATAGGCATTGAAATAAAATTACCCCTTTTGATATGTCTGGTGAATGCTGACCTATTTGATGATGATGACATTTTTAGATTTGTCCATACATTATAATACCCAACTCCGAGCACCTTTCCATCTTTAATGCGTTTATTATCAGATAAAGCTGCTCCAAGCTGATAGTCTTTTAGTCCTGGTACCATTCCAGTTTCGACCAAAATTTGGGCACCGTTGCAAATGCCAAGGACAGGCTTTCCAAGGCCTGCTTGGTATTTGATCTGTTCCATAATTGGATCTAGCGCTGCTATTACTCCAGCTCTTGATCTATCTTCATATGAGAATCCACCTACAATTATAAACCCATCGAAATTATTTAGCGATTGATGGTTTTTATTCCATAAAAATGCTTCCGCATTTAATCCTACTCTTGAACATGCCATAAATGTTTCACGTTCAGTATTTGAACCTGGGAATTGTATGATCGCAATATTATTCATTAAATAAGACTTTATTTTCACCATCCATGATATNGCCTATTTCATAAACTTTTGTTCGATTCATTAATAAATTAGCCACTTTCTTCGCTTGTATCTCATCCACAATCAAAACCATCCCAACCCCCATATTAAATACTCGATACATTTCTTGTTCAGCAATATTTCCTATAGTTTGAAGCAGATCAAATACTGGTAGTATTGGCCAAGACCCTTTATTAATAAACACATTAAGATTTTTAGGCAATATTCTTGGTATGTTTTCTAACAACCCGCCTCCAGTAATATGTGCTATTCCAGATGGAAAAATATCATTATCTAATATATATTGTATTTGATTTGTATAATTTGTGTGGGGCTCAATAAGAATTTCTCCAACTGATTGATCCATTCCTTTTGGAATATCATCAATTGATAGTTTTTCAATTTCGAATATTAATTTTCTAGCAAGTGAGTACCCATTTGTATGTAGACCGCTAGAGGGAAGAGCAAGCACTCTATCGCCAGATTTAATCTTTTCTCCACTTATTATTTTACTTTTTTCTACTATTCCTGTAATTATACCTACAAGGTCATATTCGCCCTTAAGATAAGTATCAGGCATCTCTGCTATCTCCCCCCCAACTAATGATACTCCAGTTTCTTGGCAGGCCTTGGACATTCCACTAACGATTTGTTCTATGAACTCTGGCTTGAGTTTTTCTGTAGCAATATAATCTAAAAGAGTTATTGGCTTAGCCCCCATTACTAAAATATCATTGGCAGCTGCACTTAATAGATCTATTCCAATTGAATTAAAATTGTTCATCATTCTTGCAACAATCATTTTAGTTCCTACACCATCAATACTTTGCACCATAACAGGATGATCATAATTATTGGCNACTTCTTTTAAATCATATAATGATCCAAAGCTTCCTATNCCGGTCAATACATTATTGGTAAATGTAGATTGGACATGTTTTTTTATTAATTCTACTGATTTATTTCCAGCATCTATATCAACACCCGCAGATTTATAGTCTATTTTATCTTTCACAGTTTATTTCTAAGCCCCTCTTTCCAAGCCTTTTTACATTTTTCAATATCTATATTTATTTTNTCATTAATTTTTATTTTTTCTCTATCGTTTGTATTCCCAATCAGTGAATGTTCAATATTATATTTTTTAAATAACTGAAGAATTTGGTCATAGTTTTTATTATCAATTTCGATTACAAACCCCCCTGTTTCACTAAACAAGAAAGTATCATCNCGCAGGTCACTATTAAACTCTATTGAGCANCCAATTTTATTTTTAAATGACATTTCTGCAATACAACAAATTAGTCCTCCATCAGAAATATCATGACAGGAGACTATCAATTCTTTATCAATAGCATCAGTTATCATAAAAATTTGATTTTTTACCTCTAACAAATTAGGCTTAGGAATATTTGCACCTAATTCATTNTGAAGGTTATAATATAAACTACCTCCCANTTCATTTTTTCTGCTCCCAATCATGATAAGCTGGGATTTAGTATTTTGAAAATCCATAGATACAATTTTTTCTATATCATTTATTTTTCCCAAACAACTGATTATTGGGCTTGGTGGAATAGCTCCTTCTTTTGATTCATTATAAAAACTTACATTGCCAGCAATGATAGGAGTAGCATGTTCTGGGTCATTTTTTAAAGTGATGGTATTACATGCATCTGAAATTCCTTTTACACTTTCTACAAATTCCCACATTTGCTCAGGATTTTCTGGATTGCCAAAGCATAGACAGTCTGTCATTGCATGTGGNGTTGCGCCACAAGATGCAACATTACGCATTGATTCAACGACAGCATTTATTCCGCACCAATAGGGGTCTATCATCCCATATCTTGGNTTATGATCAGTAGATAGAGCAATNCCAGTATTGCGAATTTCTTTAGGGTATTTGTCTGAATTAAAAGGGGCTAATATACCTGCATCNCCTANGCCTGATTCAACCTCAGTCCTCCCTTGAACTTGTTTATCATATTTTTCAAATACACAATCTCGTGATGCCATATTTTCATGATATAAACAATCGANTAAGACCTGGTTATAATCAGTTGGCTCGGNAATATTTGGCTCATTGAGAGATTGATCTTTTTTATGATATGGCCTATTATATATAAACCCTTTTGTTACTTGCGAGGAATCAGCATCCACAATTGTTTCATTATTATTTAAAACAACATATTGTTTATCATTAGTGATTTTTCCGATCACAGATGCTTTTGCTCCTTTGCTTACTCCGCCTAGATCAAAAATTGTATTATAATGATCNAATATTTTTNGGGTTAAGTTAGGAGGGCAAACCCACATAAATCTTTCTTGTGTCTCACTGCATAGNTATACCGATGCATGAAGTCCTTGCATAGATATATGAACATTTTCTAACCATACTTTNGCACCATATCCTGANGATTCAGCTAGCTCTACACTTGCACAGGCTACACCGCCAGCTCCTAAATCTTTGAATCCAACCTTATCAATCAAATCTTCTTTTTGTAAAATTTTAAACAGAGCGTATGTAGATTTTAATAAATGTCTTTCTAGGAAAGCATTTGGCTCTTGAACTGCTCCTTTGTTTTTTTCTTTTTCATCTTCAACCAACTCTAAAGAGGCAAAACTAGCACCGCCAAACCCGCTATTGTCTGTAGGCTTTCCAATAAGAATTAGATCAAAATCATCAGCTTTTTCTGGCGCGTATGAATGAATGATNTGATCTTCNCGAACTACACCTAGGCTGACCAATGTTACTAAACAGTTATCGTTGTATGCATCATTATAATAAATATCTCCACCAATATTTGGCACTCCTAATGGATTGCCATAACCTGCAATTCCTGAGACTACACCATNGTGAATCCATTTTGTTTTTTTATTATTTATATTGCCAAACCTAAATGAATCTGTACACGCTATGACTTCAGCTCCCATGCACATTACATCTCGTACGTTACCTCCAACTCCTGTTGCAGCGCCTTCATATGGTACAATTTGNGATGGGTGATTATGGCTTTCATGGCTCATAACAATGCACCATCTTTTGCCGTTATTATCAGTTGNTAGAGCTACAACGCCAGCATCTTCTTTAGCTCCTAGAATAACGTCTGGGCCTTCTGTTATGAACTGCTTAAGATGATTTCTGCTGCTTTTATAACTGCAATGTTCTGAACCCTGGATTGAGAAAAGCACCAGCTCATGAATTGACGGCGCTCTTCCTAGCATCTCATTTTGTATTTTGAGAGCTTCCTTAACAGTAAGGGCAATATTTAATGCAGAAAGTTTTTCTTTGATTTTTTTTTCGGATAAGCCTGTAAGATCTACTATCTCATTTGTAAAGCTCATATTAAAAAAATCTATTATCGAATTATGGTTTGATGTCTTTGGGGCCCAATTGAAACAATNTTGACAGCACATTCTACTTCTTGCTCGATAAAATTGATATAATCCTTTATTTGACGAGGAAGCGAATCATACCCTTGGTCCCAAGCATTTTCAGGGAGGTCNTCCCANCCGTTAAGATTTTTATAAATTGGTTTTGCATTTTTATANTGAGATAGGCTAGCAGGCATTTCAGATAAAATGGAACCATTGACCTCATAATTAATACAAACAGGGATTTCTTTTACCCCATTTAATACGTCTAGTTTAGTAAGGGCTATTTCAGTTAATCCATTTACCCTCACGGCTTGACGCACTTGAACTAGATCAAGCCATCCAATTCTTCTAGGCCTTCCTGTAGTGGTACCGAATTCACTGCCTACCTGTCTAATTAATTCTGCATCTTTACCCAAAACTTCAGAAGGAAGCGGACTTTCGCCTACGCGGCTTAAATATGCTTTCACTACTCCAATAACTCTATGAATTTCTCTAAAGCTTACCCCTGTGCCTGTTGAAATATGCCCAGCNGCAGTATTTGAAGATGTAGTGTATGGATAAATTCCATGATCCACATCAAGNCTAATTCCTTGTGCCCCTTCAAAGAGAATGCTCTTCCCGTTGNTATAGGCATTGTATAATTCAACAGAAGTATCAGCAATATATTTTTTTAGTCTAGANCCATATTCACTGTATTTTTTANAGATAACATCTAGAGGTATTTCAATTTTTTTATTTAATGCGCCTTCCATTATGCCTTTGGCAAAAGAATATCCTTTATCCAGTTTTTGTTTGAAAATATCGGGCTCTAAAAGATCAATCACCCTAATTCCATTACGAAACATTTTATCTGCATAGACTGGAGCAATTCCTCTTCCTGTGCTTCCAGCTGCTAACTCTGCTTGATGCCCAGAAAGCGCAGAATCGAGTTCAATATGATATGGCATAATAACGTGNCATCTATCACTNACTAACAGTTTAGGGTCTATCCCTTTATCTTGTAAGTAAAGTATTTCATTAAGTAAAGCTTTGGGGTCTACAACTACGCCATTGCCNATAACGCTAATCGGNTCTCCATANACTNCACCAGATGGAATCAAATGGAGTTTAAAAACATTGTTATCTACAATTACGGTATGGCCTGCATTATTGCCCCCGTGGAATCGTACTACATAATCAGACTCTCCAGCATAAAAATCTGTTATTTTTCCTTTTCCTTCGTCGCCCCATTGGGCTCCAACAATTGCGGTAATTTTAGATTGCGTGGGGTTCACTTATAAATAAAAAGTTGCTGGCTGGTTCTTTGTATGTGGAAACAAAGCATAAAGCATTTAATTCTTAATGGTAGGTTACATAGATTTATTTTATGGTAAAAGCATGAATTTATTTTTTTAAAAAAAAATTCTAAAATGGCTTAATTAATGTTGCNCTAAAGTATCGATTTGGTTTTGAATTGTTATTCCATTCTTTAATGGTTTGAGCNTCCCCCCCTGATAAAAATATCAATCCTAATCCTAGTCTAAACTCNTAGCCTGCAGTATGTATCCAGTCTTCGCTTTTAGTNTTTTTTGTCCAAGCATTTCCAAAGTCAGAAATAAGGTTGATCGACAATGCTCCTGGGACAACTGGTAATCGTATTTCCATTGAACCAAAAACCATGCTATCGCCAATTCTGATCTTATCCCAGCCTCTAGGATTGTGGGTTTCTGGAATTACACCATCTAAGACTGCTCCTGCTAAATATATTGGGCTATCATTAGTAAGGCCAACAAGATTTTGATTTGGTTGTTTNCCGCTGGTCACAGCCATACTTTTGATACGCATATAAAAGTTTTTGAATCCCCCATAAACATCTGTGCTAACCATCGTATATGAAAAATCACCGAANAGTGATTTGTTCGCATAATCCATATTGGCTTTAATTCCAAACCCATCGCTGGGTTGTAAAAAATTCCTTTGGTGCGGTCTTAAGTTAGTCCATTTATATCCTAATGATAGATATCCATCATTTCCTTCTTCCGGTACTGGCAGATAAAAATTTTCTTCATTTAATTCTATTTCGATGGGCTCACCTGTTTTTTTATCCGTTTCTTTAAAAACCACAACATCATGATTAATAATAGAAATTCCTATATCTATAGTATGGTTTGAAGAAAAGTNTTCTCCAAAATTATATGGGACGGACAGGTCAATGCTTATTCCATTTCTAAAATCAATCATATTCGCTTTATTATAGATTCGAATTGCAGGGTCAAGATTATGGTTATATCCAATAGAAAAAAGACCAGGGAAAATACCTGCATTTTGATAGCTTATTCCTAGGCTACTATAATTTGGATTTGGAGAGTAATAATTTCCAACAAACATAAACATATTTCTTGCTAAGGCATCTTGCCACATTGAAAGCCCTGTTAAAGAGTTGCCAAAAGGCAAGGCAAGTGTGATAAAATTTCTCATGTGTTTGGTGAAATTATATTTTTGAGCGGGATCTAATGATACGGGATTTTTTATTTCTTCATTCACAAAGGATACATCAGGACCAGCATCAAGCCATGAAGAATATTTATCTCTAATGTTGAAAGGCGTTGATGTAGTTGGCGCTCTAAAGGGATTGATTTTTACTAGTCGTACACTATCCACAGTGTTCAATGTTGTGGCAAGCAATAAGGAATCGTTAGGCATCCATTGTTTAGTCCAAATTCCATCTCCAATATCAGAATTAACAGATATTTTTTTAGTACTAAGGTTTATTGTATAAATATTTGGGACTCCATTGGCATTGGATGTATAAGAAATCGCAGTACCACTTGGATGCCAAACTGGCATTAAATCTGCATATTGATCTGTGGTTAATCTAGTTAATTTCTTGGAATTGATATTAAGNNTATAAATATCCAAATTGCCATTTTCCGGAGACATCGCAAATGCTAAATCTGCTCCATCTGGAGAAATTGCAGTATACAAAATTTGGGTATTTTCAGTAAAGTTTGTTAGAGATTTTGCCTCGCTATCTAGATCAGATATGAAGATATTTGCAATACTATTTTGATGCGATACAAAAGCAACTCTATCGTTATCAATCCAAACTGGGTATGTGGCTCGTTTTGATTTAGTAATCCATTTACTTATTTTACTTTTTTTATCATACACTTTAATATCATAGATAAGCGATTGGTTTTCTCCATGATGATATTTAGAATAGGCAAGNCTTGACCCATCGCTTGACCAGGATAGAGATGGGTGAAAATCTCCAAAATCAATTTCTTCTTTTTTCCAAATTACTTTTGGTGAATACGATTTTTTTAGTGATAATGAATCTTTCTTTGTTTTCTTTGTTTTCTTTTCAATNTTTTCTTTGCGTTCAACCCATTTATCATATCTTTTCTTTTCTTTTGCAGTGTCTCTTTCAGCAATAAACAGAGAAATGTCTCCTTGTTTTTTATCATCAAGACCGATAATAGCGATTTGAGANCTATCTTGAAAAAAATTAAACCCTTTCGTTGCTTTGATTGGTAGTGTAAAGACCGTTCCTACTTCATTATAGCTTTCTTTTTGAGATCGATATCCATAGTAATAGGTATTCATATGGCGTCGCCAGTCTTCATTGAATTGCTTTACAGTAATACCAGTAGCTTTTTTAAATCCGTCGCTAAATGAGAATAATTTGAAATCATTTCGATATTCTAATGTTTTAACTATGGTTGAATCTCCAAAGCGATCAGCCCAATACAATAATTTTGAAAATCCATCATGGTGTGGNTCCATAGTNTTAGTTTTATTTCTGATAATATGGGATTTGTGTGCCAGATCTGCTCTGTAGGGCCTCCAGCTTTCAGTTTCATATTCAGCTAACCCTTCCGCAAGCCAGCCAGGCGCTCCATTAAATAGTACACCCAGAAGTTTTAGCCAGCTGGTTGTTTTATNAAAATAAACTATATGTTGAAGTTCATGAGTTAAGACCTGTTCCAGCCATTTTTCTTTTTCCAGCCATTGTGCTGCATCATTTTGATCTACCCAAATAAAAGTTTGGTAGGTGGGGATTGCAAANCCATTCATGATCTCATCTTCTGTAGTAAAAATAACATCGATCATTGGGATAGTATCCATATCCATTTGATTTAAAAGTGTAGGTAGCACATGCTCAGAAATAATGGCACCATCTTTCGCGATCTCTTCAATCCCTTGATGGTAGTGTATATTGAAATTTTCAGTAGAAATTGTTTTCCATTCTAGCTCTGGATGAACACGGTTATTCATCATATTTGTTCCTTGGGCTTGCAGGGCATACGTAGCTATAATATAAATTAAAATTCGTTTCACTTGATCTAACCTTTCTGTTAGAATTTATTGGTTATTTTTATTTAGACTTTTTACTACTAATTCTATTTTTTCTGGGGGGATAGGCTTAGATAGGCCCATATGAAAGGCCAAGAACCACATTACAAATATACCATAGAATAGAAATAGTAATTGCCAAATCCAAAGAGATGGCAATGAGAATGGGGCCCAAAGTTCTGGCATATTTGGGCTTGAGAATAATGAATTTCCAATTGTTGCAAAAGGGCCAAAACCAACTAGGAACCAGATTAATGTTAGCACCCAAGCAAGGCTTATATGTTTTTTTTGTTCTTGACTTAGAGCAGANACGGTTTGAAGTAAGAGGTGTTTTCTCTCTTTTCTGTTCTTCTCTTTTGAAGATTCTCTGAAGAAAAAAGATACAAAAAATGTTACTATTAGATTGAACATTATTCCCCACCCAGCGCTATGGATCGTTAATGGGTATGCCCCCCAAGGTACATTGAACCATGCAGATGTTCTGTCAGTAAGAGTGACGGCTATTAATCCAACTATTAAACCAGCCACAACCCCTTTTTTAGTAAATCCCTTATAATAGCATAATCCTATCAAAGAAGGATACATTTGAAATCCATACGCTACAGCTAGCCCCCCAAGCATGACAATGGCTTGCGTTGAATTTGCAGCAACAAACAATGCAGCAAAGGTAACTATAACAACAAAGATCCTNCCGCAAAGTTTTTGCAGAGAATCAGATGCATCAGGCTTAAAGAATTTGGTAAAAATATCTCTTGTGACCATTGCGCTGAATGTGGACATGTATGCCGCCCCAGTGCTTTGCATTGCTGCTAATGCACACACGGCCAAAAGGCCAACCAGCCAAGGCATAGAATCTGATAATAGATTTATTAATTGCGGTACAAGATTCTTATCGTTCGCGCTTTCTAATACTCCACTTGAGATCAATAGATTCCCACCGATACCTTGAATAATTGTAAAGGTAAAAAGCAAAANACCAATTACTAAAGATGAGGCAATTACTTGTTGCCACCTAAATGCTTTTGAGGTTTTATTTGAAAAGGCCCACATAGAAAACGCTGGTGATGATTGAATTCCCATTAGGGCAAACATATAGGTCATGCACATGATTCCTGTCCAGGAACCTCCAATAGCATCTGAGCCTTTAGATACCATTTGTATACTACCAGGGATTGCTATTTTTTTAGAAAATCCATCCATAGTAAGATTTGCGTTAGACTCTATATCGTTGGTAATTAAGCTAGCCAAGCCTGACGTAAACCCTGACCANCCNCCTACATAATAAAGAGTTATGCCGCCTAAAATAGTAATTCCTAGCGCAAGCAGTATNGCCTGAGCACAATCTACAAATGCTACTGATTTTAGACCGCCTGATGCAACATAGATCATGACCACTGTAGAAAGTGCAAACATTCCTACATTAACACTGACCAATCCATCGGTTAATACATTAAATAGGTCACCAGAAGCTCTAAGCTGAACTCCTAGATAAGGGACACTGAATAAGAATGCAACCAGTACAGTTAGCAGTCTTATCGTGTTCCCCCCATAATAATCACTGTACATTTCACCAGGGGTAATATATCCATATGCTTTACCTAAAACCCACTGCCTTCTTAGAAATAATACTCCTGTCAATGGTATGGTTAAAGCATAAAACGATGCAAATGCATAGGGCAATCCATCGGTTAAAATTTTTCCAGGATGGCCTACAAAAGTCCAACCGCTAAAACTAGTAGCGGTAGCTGCAAGAACAAACACCCAAACACCTATAGAGCCGCCCGCTAAAAAATAGTCTGTTGAGGTTTTAGCAGCCTTAGCTCCTCTAATACCCCAATAAAGACAATATGCCCAATAGAGTCCTACAAATCCAAAAAGCCAATAAATTTTTTCTGACATATATAAAATTTAACTCATTTATAGTTTTAGAAAGTATATGGTAAAAGCCATAAAAAATCTAAAGAAATTACTTAATAAGAAATGAGGATGTTGAATCTATACTTCCATCATTCATAGCTGGAGTTATTCCTATTATTTTACACATCAACTCATATAAATGTAGAGAACTTAAGTGTGGTAGATTAAGACCGCTATCAAATGCAGGTCCCATAGCTATAAAAATGCCATGCATAGATTGGTATTGAGGATCATATCCATGTGCGCCCCCATTATAATTATTGGGGTTAAATTGTTCTCTACTTGATATAGACCAACCTTCATCAGCTATACCAATTAAGGGTGCTATTCTTTTGTGATCATTGTATTGAAGACGCGATGGGATATCTTCTTTTTTATATATCTTCATATTAGGATGTGCATTGTATAGTTTATTATACGCATTTTTAATATCCTTAGTGAAGATAGACATTACGGGGGACCAGTCCACTATATTAACTGATGATAGGTCAATATAATCATCGATAAAAATAACTGAATCTTCAGAAATTGAAGCCATCCCATGGTCAGATGTAATCATTATATTTATTTGTTCTAAAATATTTATTTCATTCAGTTCATATATTAATTTTCCTATCACCCTATCCATTTCTTCTATAGCTTGCGTGATTTGATCAGATTGTGGACCGTATCTATGGCCTTGAGAATCTACATGACTAAAATATATGGTAATAATATCCGGTCTTTTTTGTGGTTCGTATTGTAGCCATTTTAATATTTGCTCTATTCTGGAATCGTGAGATATTGACCCATCATATACAAAATATTCTGATGGGTACATTCCCATTATCTTTGCTTCTGATCCAGGCCAAAACATGGTCATTGCCTTTTTATTTTGTTTTTCTGCCGTGACCCATATTGGCTCTGCTTCATACCATTTAGGGTCTAGCACGGGCTTACTACCTTCGCCTATATAATAAATCTCATCAAATTCACTATCATACATTCGATTGGATATGATGCCATGATTTTTTGGATAGTTGCCAGTTACTATTGATAAATGATTAGGGAAGGTTTTTGTTGGGAATACCGGTACCAAGCCTTTTGTTTTTACCCCTCTCTTTATTACGCTATCAAAGTTTGGAGTATTAGTACGGTCAATGTAATCCCATCTAAATCCATCTATTGATATCAGTATTATTGGCTCATAATTGTCGTATGAATATTTGTTTTCATTCGAATTGGCACAACCGCATATAATTGTAACAAATATTAACCCAATAAGATTTGTTACTTTTTTATTATGTAAATAATTATTTTTCAAATTTCTAAATCAAAGTAAAATTATCCTTAAATTTATGCATTAATATGTCATTCAAAAAGCTTCACTTTATAAAATCCTCGCCAGATGAAATGGGTAATCAGTCATCCTCTTATTATAAGAAGATGGTAGAAAGAAGAACTGTAAGAGAATTTTCTAAAGAATCATTTCCCATTGAGATTTTGTATGATTGTATTATGAGTGCTTCGTCTGCTCCTTCTGGAGCTAATAAACAGCCATGGCACTTTGTAATAATAAAAGATCCTAAGGTAAAAAATAAAATTAGGGAGGCTGCAGAAATTGAAGAAAAAGAATTTTATACGCGCAGAGCAACCAAGCAATGGCTCGAAGATCTTAACCAATTTGGCACGGATTGGAATAAACCATTTTTAGAAGATGCGCCTTATCTTATAGTTGTTTTTAGTCAAATTTTTGATAAAAAGGAAGATGGGTCAACAACTAAAAATTACTATGTTAGTGAATCTGTTGGCATTGCAACAGGATTTTTAATTTCAGCATTGCATAATGCTGGATTAGTTACATTGACCCACACTCCTAGCCCCATGGGTTTTTTATCAAATATATTAAAAAGGCCATCAAACGAAAGAGCCTTTGTTATTATACCTGTAGGATTTCCTGACAAAGATGCCAAAGTGCCTACCATTAAAAAAAAATCACTTAAACGTGTTTGTACTGTAATTTAATAATGTAATTATATGGAGAAAAAAATGAAACATAAGTTCATATTCCTATTTTTATTTACTGGAGTTATTTTTGCCCAATCTAGATCCCTGCCAGCTGATACCGCTGTTGTGACCTATCATTCGGTCAACATAGATAAAAGAAAAGTTGATTATAGCGCCACAACCGGTACCCAGCCAGTTTGGGATGAGAATGGCAAGCCAATAGCCGCTGTACATTTTACCTATTATGAGCGTTTGAATGTAAAGAACAAAGCTACCAGGCCAATCATGATCTCTTTCAATGGGGGTCCAGGATCAGGATCGGTATGGATGCATTTAGCCTATACTGGCCCTATGATCTTGAAAGTTGATAATGAAGGATTTCCAATTCAACCCTATGGTGTTAAGAAAAATCCTCATTCAATTATAGATGTTGCTGATATTGTTTTTGTAAATCCGGTGAATACAGGCTATTCAAGAATCATTGACAAGGATGTTAAGCGTGATAAATTTTTCGGTGTGAATGCTGATATTGCTTATTTAGCAGAATGGATCAATACTTTTATTCAGCGTGTTAATCGATGGGAATCCCCTAAGTACTTAATTGGAGAAAGTTATGGGACTACCAGGGTGTCTGGATTGGCCTATGCATTGCAAGGCAGACAGTGGATGTATTTAAACGGTGTAATTTTAGTATCGCCTACAGAACTAGGTATTGATTCCGGCGATGGAAGGCGTGGGGGTCCTCTAGGGGCCGCATTGAGGTTGCCATATTTTACGGCAGCAGCCTGGTACCATAAAAAGCTTGATGTCAAGTATCAAATGATAGGCCTGCTAGATGTTTTAGAGGAGTCTGAGAATTATGCAATGAATGAGCTTTTGCCTATTCTTGCCAAAGGAGGCTATGTTTCAGATTCAGAAAAGTTGTTAGCAGCAACAAAAATGGCTGAATACTCAGGCATATCTGCTGAATCTATACTTTCCTACAATTTAGATGTTCCTACCTCATTCTTTTGGAAAGAGCTCTTACGGGAAGAAGGATATACTGTAGGAAGACTAGATTCCCGATATAAGGGCATAGATAAGACAAAAGGAGGGGTGAGGCCTGATTTTAATTCCGAATTAACCTCATGGCTGCATTCGTTCACACCAGCCATCAATTATTACTATAAAAATATATTAAAATTTGAGACTGATGTAAAATACAATATGTTCGGCCCTGTTAGGCCTTGGGATAATTCAAACAATAACACCGGTGAGAACCTGAGACTAGCAATGGCTCAGAACCCGTACCTTCATACTATGATACAATCTGGGTATTACGATGGAGCTACCAAGTACTTTGATGCTAAATATACAATGTGGCATTTAGACCCTACCGGAAGAATGAAAAGTAGATTATTCTTTAAAGGATATGAAAGTGGTCATATGATGTACCTAAGAGAAGAGGATTTAGAGAAATCTAATGACGATATTAGGGCATTCATACGCTATTCAACCCCACAAAAGGGTAAGCCAGCAAAGTACTAGAATAGCTAATTAATAGAGTACTATTATACATAATATATGCACTTATTATACATAATATTAAGATTATAGATAATTTTATTCATTTTTTATATTTTAGTTATTCCTCATATTTGTGCTTTTATACCCTTTAAATACGCATTTATAAATAGGTATTAACTTATTTTTTTTTAATAATTAATGGTGAAAATCACTTTATAATTAGATCATTATGTTGCAATTGGCTATCTAAAATATTTTGAATTTATTTTATACAATTTTCAATACAGTTATAGATTTTTGTTCATTGAAATAATAAGTTATTTGTAAAAAATTAATATTAGAAAACAGTAAATAAATATATATTGGTAATTGCTATATAGGGGAAAATTTTTATAAAAATTTTTGGCAAAATAACACATATGACNATGNACAATTTGCTNTTATTTATNTATGATTTAGAGTAATAAATAGNCAGATCAGGTAAAAAATACTTATTTAATAAATAAATATANTTCCGAATAATTAAAATAACATATTTTTAATAAATTAGAGATAAAAACCGATAAACCGGAATTTATATTCCGATTAAATTTTATAAAACAATAAATAAATACGTATATTTTATTATTAAATCCCTCGTAATTTTTATAATGAAATGGAGGGAGATAAATTGGATTTACAGAGTATTAATAGGGGCAATATTTGGCTATATAATTGGNTACCTTTTTTTGANAATTTATNCCTACATTAATTAAGCATTGATTNCACATAAAAGGCGTAATAAACTGTATTCATATTTGTAAATAATTAGCTATTATTTTAGTAAATATTGCGGATANAATCATTAAAACAGGTATTATATACAAGCAATAGATTTGATTCTCGTTTAGATGTTTTATTTTTAATTTCATCAATTAATCAATTATAAATAAGAAAAAAAGGCTATAAATCGTGATAAAAAAAGATATTTTAATAAAAATGAATGATTTTCAAAAAAATACTATGACAGATCATATTGGAATCGAAATAATTGATTATGGCGAGGAATATATTACTGCTAAAATGCCTATTGATAATCGGACTAAACAACCATTTGGTATTATGCATGGTGGTGCAAGCGCAGTGCTAGCGGAATCTTTGGGTAGTATTGGGGCTGGTATGAGCGTGGATATGAAAACAAAATCCGTTGTNGGGATTGAATTAAATGTAAGTCATCTTAAAGCTGTTAAAGGTGGTTGGGTTTTTGGCACAGCTAATGCAATAAGAATAGGTAATAAAATACAGGTCTGGAGTATTGATATTACCGACGAAAGAAAAAACAAAGTGTGCATAGGAAGACTAACATTAGCTATTATTGATAAAAAGTAGCTTTAGTTTTATTGGTATGTTATCTATTGNCCTACATTCTCTTATTGGCAACAAGGAGATAATTAAATTAGAAAATGAACTTAACTAAAAAAGATATGATTGGACAGCTAAGTCAAAGAGGCTGTTGCTATAATATTNGAACCTAATAGATATATTCTTCTANAGGATAGTGATTGTGGTCTATCAAGTAGNTAGTATTTTTATTGACCCAAGACATGGAGCCCAATGCTAATATTGCATATAGGCTTCATAATTTGATTGCATGAACTATAATGATATTAAGATTTAGGCAAGGCCTCAGGATTATGATCCTTTGCTTTGGTTACTTTGTATGTTGTAACCATTTCACCACCATCAGGATTATTACGAAATGATTTTACTTTTTTGATATCCTCGAGCATAGAATGTTTCGTACAGTTTTTAGTAGTGGTAGCTTTATTCTTTATAAGCAAAATATTTTTATAATCATCATCAGCATAATGATGCAGCTTTAAATCAGTGCTTAATAAGTGACCACCAGTAATAAAAAGAGAAGCGCTAACAAATAAGGTTCCTATTGTAGATAACATAATATGACTCCTTTCGTATAGTATTATACATAATATACACCTATTTACAAACAGTTTCAATCAATTTCTGGCTTACTAAATATGGATCGCAGTTTGCTGCTGGTCTTCTATCTTCGAAGTAACCTTTTTTGTCTCTTTCAACCTGCCAGGGTATACGAATTGATGCCCCTCTATCAGAAATTCCATACCTGAAAGTATTGATATCGCATGTTTCATGTTTGCCTGTAAGCCTTTTCTCATTGTCAACGCCGTATACTAGAATATGATCTTGATGGTTTTTTGAAAGTTTTTTACACGCTTCATCAATGTGAATAATTCCTTCATCTTCTCTCATTAATTTTGTTGAGAAATTCGTATGGCAACCTGCACCATTCCAATCGCCTTCAATGGGTTTAGGGTGTAGCGATACAGTTAAATCATATTTTTCACAAATTTTCTCAAGCAACCACCTAGCGACCCATAAATCATCACACATATCTATTGAAGGGCCTGGTCCAATTTGGTATTCCCATTGACCTAACATTACCTCAGCATTCATTCCGCAAATAGTAATCCCTGCCATTATACATGCATCTAAATGATCCTTGCCAACAGACTCACCATAATTTCTTCCACAATAATAATCGCCTTGTGGTGCAGGATCTCCGTTTAGTGGCCATCCATAAGGCCTGGTGGTATCGTTCTCAAATAAAGTATATTCTTGCTCGAAACCAACCCACTCTTTAGTTGAATCAACAACAGTGTTAACCAATTTATTTCTAGAGTTAGAAATATGAGGTGTATTGTCAACATTAAAAACTTCACAAAGTATAATTGTACTATTGTCTTCAAGGGGGTTTGGATATGTTTTTATTGGTTTTAACACACAATCAGAATTTCCACCTTCAGCTTGTTCAGTTGAGCTACCATCAAATCCCCAAATTGGATCAAACCCCCATTCAGGAACTTCATGTTGTCTATGTAAAAATTCTTTTACAACCTTGGTTTTGCTTCTTATCGCAGTAGGGTTACAGCCATCTAACCATAAATACTCCAGTTTTTGCATAAAAGAACTCCTTATAATTAAAAATAAAATTATTTAGCTAAAAATATTAAAAATTGATATATCTATCAATAATATTAAGAATTAGTAAAGGATTTATAAGCATTTTATTTATTCATATATGGTAAGCTGATAATCAATCTTTATCCCTTTAACTAGGATGTATTGCAGATTTATATTTACCTGATGAAATATTTTTATCAGCATAATATATAAAATCCTTACTAAAAGCAGATTTTGTAGTTTCCCACCATTCAAATCCCACATTGGAAAGTAGGGATAAGATTGAAGTTTCAAATCCTTCAATTCTCTCTTTTTCAATAGAGCCATATAAGGCTTGGATATATATAGATTCAAATCTTCTCACAGCAACTAACATCCAGAAATGAAAACGGACTTTTTCTTCAGGGGCAAGACCGTGTAGACCTTTTTCAGCTTTGATTACTATTTTAGCTAATTCACCATCACTAGAAATAGAGTTTGCGGTTAGGCTCATGTCCATACTGCTTTGTTGAAATGTTTGTGATTTTAAAGCAGAGGTATTTTGCCTAAGCTGTAATGCTAAATAAGCTAAAGTTATCAATGTTGCTAAGGCTGCAATTAATTCTCCTATACTTCCTAAATCTTGAATTGTCAAAACTAACCTCTCTTTTTTTATTATTTTGCTTGTATTGGCAAGTACATGCTTTGGTACTCTTTTGCAATATTCTCAAGCATTTTTTTATTTGTTGTTATAGTATTATATAAAAATAATTCTTCATCTATATAAAAAGTGAAAGCATCTATTACTTCATTAACATCATTATTAATAATAATTAATTTTGACATAGTTCTTTCTTCGATATATTTGGCAATTTTTTTGTTTTGTGATAAATCTGGTATCAGAGTGTAAGCATTTAATAATTCTATCACATCTAGATATTTCAATGAGATTTCATCTAGAGCTTGTACGTAATCAATAATCAAGATTTTAGCTAAACTTTCTGCTTTTTTTTGAAACATATCATTCACCGATTCTCTGATATCATTTAGCAACTCAATATGCNTTCTAATTATATCATCATACTGATTAAAATATATATTTTTTATAGATCCTTCGGCTTGAAAATGGGAGGNGGGTATTAGCATTATTNGATCATTATCGATGTATTTTGTATTATGATGAGCATNAAGAGAAAAAAATAGAAGTAGAATTGACAATAAATATTTCATAAAAAAATATATAATTTTTTTTAGATACTAACTATGTATAAATAAGGAACTTCTTCTTTAGGAGCTTTTTGTAGTAGAATCTGATTTTAAATGGGAAAAGTATGGCGAAGTGTTGATCATTAAGAATAGCCGTTTGAACGTAGACTTTAATTAAAAAATTAATTGAATTAGTTCTGAATAGTATCTGAGTATTACACCTTAGGTAATTGAAATACATCATCCAAAGTACAATTAAGAGTTTTTGCAATTTTTCAATGCTAGCAAAGCAGATGGTACATACACTCCATTTTCTATTTTATTATTTTTTAGGCAATACAGAAGAGTGGTGGGATAGAATTTTCCAATCGCTTTCAGTTTTTGTAAATACAAAAGTGAATCTTGCCTGAATAATCTTACTATCAACTTTGAAATTATATAATCCAGAATTTGTGATTAGTGTATCGGTTTTGTATTCATGATTTGTAATTATTTCAACATCAATTTGNGATTTTAGCAAATTATTAAAATAGTCTAAAATTAATTTATTACCGTGCCGTTCTATATCTGAAAATGTTCCAAGCAGGAACCCGTCATTGTGATATAGATCTGCAACTTGAACGGGATCATTCGTTCTAATTTTTTCAACCCAATTATTAATCATTTCATTTTCCCTTAATTAATTGATTTAATAAAATCTCTTTTTTTTATCAATAGACCAATCAAAAGATTCTTTTTGCCCAAAAATAAAACTCAATAAAAGATTAGCAGTCAGCAAATATTTTATAATTAAAATTAGAAAAAATTATAGAGTAATTATTGTATATTTTTTATGACCGCAGAATTAAAAAGGGATATGAAATAAGCGATCATTAATTATGGATATTGATTGGGGCTGGATTGTTTTTTGCAATCTTTAGATCCTATTTTGATAAAATATAGGCAAAAGAAAAAAATAATGAAAAGGATTATAGATAATTATAATACATGGGCAAATCAATATGATAATAATATCAATTCAACCAGAGACTTAGATAAAATTATCACAAAGGAATTTTTATCTAAAATAGATTTTTTTAANGTTTTGGAGCCTGGCTGTGGTTCAGGAAAAAATACTGAATGGCTAATCACTAAAGCAGAAAAATTNGTTGGTTTAGATTTTTCAAACAATATGCTTGATTTGGCAAGAAAGAAGNTTGAGTCCGATAAAGCCACTTTTATAAATGCAGATCTTAATGAAAGATGGCCAGTTAAAAATAATGCATTTGATTTAGTAACTATTAATTTGACTCTGGAGCATATAGAATTATTAGCTCATATTTTTAAATTATCGTTTATGAAATTAGTTCAAGGTGGAAAATGTTTTGTATGTGAACTTCACCCNAAAAAACAACAANCAGGAAGCAGAGCTCAATTTGAAGAGAATGGAGTTAAAATAGAATTAGATGTATTTCAACATTTAGAAGAGGATTATATCCAAAGCGCAGAACAGGCTGGATTTAAATTACTTCATAAAGAAGATTGGTATGACAAGAAAAACGATATGCCCAGATTGATTTCATTTTTATTTGAGAAACCAAACTAATTATTATTCTGGAACGAAAATAGCAATCGCCTTAACTAATTTTTCTTCATATGTCGTTGATTGGGTACCTTGCTTATTTGANGATATGGATTGGTATACTTTGTTATCGGTATTTATAATGACTANTCCATTTGCGCCAAGGCTTGCAGCTTCATTCTTTAATCTATCTGTTGCTTTATTCATTTTGTCCTGCCAGGTAAAAAGAAGGGCAGGGTCGTCAAAAGAAAAATTACTTCCTGCATCAATTAGTGCAATTTTCTCATATGATTTAGGATAGTCCAAATATATTTTTACATTTTCAGGGCTGATTGGATCTCTTTTTTCACCGACAATTATGTGTGAAACTGGATGACAGCTAATGATTAGCATAAGTAGAATTAGGTAACGTTTCATGATTATATAAAATTATTCATTAGAAATCGATCTGCCAATCATTTTCACTCAAAATTAATATATCACTTTCTCTTGCAATTAAAAGGCCATGAATAGAGCCATTTATAATACCGGTAGCACCCCAAATTATACTCCCTAGAACTCCCCAGTGAAAGTCACCTTCTTCGAATAATCCAACCATAAACCCTGATAATACACCAATCAATGCACCTTTCTTTTGATTAAAGAAAAATGATTGTGTTGATTTTTCATAATATTTAAATGATTCTATCGATTCAAAGGTTAGGGTATCCTGTAATTGAAATTTTGTATTTTTTATATATTTGTAGATCGGAATTTTTAAAATTGAAATATAAAAAAAGCCTCCTTCAATTGGCTCTCTAAGATATTTATATGGAGGTGAATCAGGAATTTCTACATTAAGAACTATTTTCTTTTTATTGTAATCCGTATGAATAAGTGTATATCTAACATCATTTAAATTAATCAGTTGGCCAGGTTTAATTATAATTGTTGAATCTTTTTTTATAAAATTGAGCGACTGTCCGTAAACCGCGGCAGTTGCATATAATATAATTCCAAAGTGTTTCACTTTTGAACTTACATAATAATTTCTCAATAATATGTTCGTACATATTAATGTTTACTCAGCCATTTCATTGATTTGATATTTGGTAATTGAGTTGAAAAAATCATATTAATATTATAAGCTTTGTTATGGCATTTTTTACTATTGGCGATAAAGTTCTTAATATTGCAGTTAATATATTTTTAGCAATATTAGGGTGGTATTGGGTTTTAACAGATGGCGATATTCTTTCTTATGTTGTTGCATTGCCCTTTACACTATTTACTTTAATTGAATTAAAAAATTATTTGAAAAAATCTGATTAGAATTTTTATAGACCACAGATATCTAACGCTANTATAATCGGATAAANAGTTTGTAGAGCGCTGTTGATTTAAGAATATATTTCATAGTCTATGCAAGAAAAAATATTTTCCACTCTATGAATTTTTTTCTGAGCTAAACTCTAAGAATAAAACATTGTCCAGTTATCAATAATTTCCTTTTTTGACTGTATTCAAAAAAGGGCGGCAACTTTTAAATATCTATTATTGTTTAAAATAATAATGCATCGAGAATTGATGCTAATTATTTATTTATATAAATTTTTGTAGATTATTAAAGGTTAGAAATGAACGATCAATCAAAGGTTTAATTTCTTTAAGGTTTGATAACCCCATTCCGCCGAAGATAACTTTAACTTTAGATGTTTCAGATAGCTTAATTATTTTTTTGACTTGATCAGAAGTTTTTTTTATGTTTTCATCAATTATGGCATTGCAACATTGCATATCACATAAATAAAAAAGCAATAGATCGATCTTTCTTTCTTTTATCATGTCTTGCAAATTGCCAAGCTGAGCATGAGAACCAGTATTAAAGACATTGTATCCATTGTGTCTTAATAGCACTTCTGACATAATAACCCCGATATCAGGCAAATTATCCTCAAAATTGACACATAAAGCATTCTTGCCATTGAATGAGCCGTTTGGTTTATTGCTATTTAAAGAGTCTACCGTCCTTGTTATTAGTTTTCTAGACAAATAGGCATCTGCATGAGAAATTTCTTCATTCTCAAGTTTTTTCTCTACGATATAGCCTGCTACTTCTATTAAATAATCTAATATGTCTGCAATGGGGAGGCCGTTCATATAACTCCCATTAATTATATTGCTTACAGCTTCTTCATCGGCGTTAAGACTTGCTTGCGCTAGGATAGATGATAATTGCTTGTAATCTACCTTATTGATTAAACCGTATATAGCCTTATGATGCTTAGATTTAAGGCTCAGATCTTTACTTTTGACGCTATCTTTATTATCCTTGTAAAAATTTCTAATATGCTGTATTGTGAATTTTCTGTGGCCACCGGCTGTTTTGAGGCAATTTAATTTCCCAGTTTCTGTCCATCTTTTGAGAGTTGATATATTTACACCTAAAATATCGGAGGCTTCTTTTGATGATAAGTATTTCATATTTAAAATTATAATTAAATTATAAGAACTACAAGGAAATTAGAGCGTTATGAGCTTTTTATAGTTGTAGTTGATTAATTGTTCTTCTGTAATTTTGTTTTATAGTCGTATTTTTTTTATCATACATAGTAATCATCATTTTCATTCGAGGATTTTTATTAAAAAACTCCCTTTCTTGATCTATAAAGTCCCAAAATAGCGCATCCCAAACGTTGCACCATTCTCCTTTTTTGTAATTGCTCATTTTAAGTATATAATTACTGCCACTAATATATGGTTTTGTAGTCATTAGGCCTCCATCTGCATAGGAGCTCATTCCATAAATATTAGGAACCATAACCCAATCATAAGCATCAATGAATAATTCCATGAACCATTTATAAACATCATTTGGATTGTACCTGAGTAGACACATAATATTTCCAATAACCATTAATCTTTCGATGTGATGACAATATGCATATTTGATGGTATTTTTTATAGTTTCATCAACTGGGTATATACCGGTAGTGCCATCATAAAAAGAAGAGGGAATTTTTTTTGTAGATCCCCAATAATTTTGATTTCTTTGATAAGAACCTTTTGAATCATAGATACCTCTGATAAATTCTCTCCAACCAATAATTTGCCTTAAAAAACCTTCTAACGAGTTAATTGGGATATTTGAGTCTTTTGCAAAGTCGAGAGTCATATTAATGATTGTTTGTGGGGTTATTAAGCCCATGTTTAATGATGGGGAAATAACGCTATGAAAAATAAATCTATGATCGGTGGATATTGCATCTTCATAAGGACCAAAATTTAAAAATCGATAATTCAAAAAATTTTCAAATGACTCTTTTGCCTGTTTTTGATTAATGGGATAATTGAACATTGCANTAGAGCCATAATTATTAGAATAATTTGTATCAATTATTTTTGTTGAATGCTCTAGTAAATTTTTATCATAGNTNTTGNAGTATANCTNTGGAATATCAATTTGTTTTGGAAGTTTTTTTCTNTTTTCAGTATCAAAAGTCCATTTANCTCCTTGAGGTCTGTTTTCTTCATCAACCAATATTTTGAGATTTTTTCTTTGTTCTTTATAAAAAGAGGAAAAGAAAATCTTTTTCTTATTTGAAAAATAATTAGAATTGTAGTCTTTTTTATTAAAGAAGCCAGGGGTGTCATAAAAATAAGAAGTAATTTTTGAATTTTTGATGGATGNNTCTAATCTTTTGTTTAAAGNAAAATCGTGTNGATCTAGAAAATGAACTGAGCTAATGTTATGTTTTTTAAAAATATCACTATAATAACTAGTGTTTGAAATCTCACTATTTTTAATTGTTGTTACATCGTAACCATTTGCTTTTAGCTCTTTCTCAAAAGAACCTAAGCTCATTAAATGTAAAAGTATTTTTTGTTTATGAAAATTAGCAGGATACTGCTTATCGGAGAAAAAAAGTGAGTCCTCAATTAAAAAAACCCTTCTTTTTTTTGATAAGGCAGGGCTGGGGTAATAAAGTTGGTGAGGGAATATTAGTGTAATGTCCATTATGGCTATTTGTTTAATTTACATTTTTTGCTGCAATATTTAACGTAATGCCAATCTTTTTTCCATTTTTTTCTCCAGTTGAAAGGCCTGCTACAAGAAATGCAAATTTTATAAGGAAGATTTTTTGGGATGACTATGATTTAGTTGAGGACAATCCACCATCAACGCGAAATGTTTGCCCGGTTATCCAATTGTTAGAGGGGTTGAGTAAAAATTTAATCATGTTGCTTATATCTTTAGGTTCACCAACTCTATCACTGGTTTGCATTTTTTTACTTATTTCAAGAGCCGCTGGATTATTAATTATTCTACTAGACAATGGGGTATCAATCAAGCCGGGGGCAACGGCATTGAATCTCAATTTTTTTCTAGCATAAGTTTTAGATGCAGATTTAACTATTGATTCGATCCCAGCTTTTGCAGCAACAATTAGTTCATGACTATTTAANCCAATATCAACCGCTGCTGTTGATAATAAAACAATAGAGCTGTTACTGAGNAANTTTCCNGCAGCTCTGACAACAGAAAAAGCAGACTTTAGATTAANATCGATTGTGTTATAAAAATCTGACTCACTTACAAGATGTGGCGGTTTAAGNANAATTGAACCAGGGAGCGAGACGACACCATCAATATGGTCAAATTCTTTGGTGGCTTCANTGAAAAAATTNATAGTTGATTCAAATGAGGTNGCGTCAACTTTTTCAGATTTAATNACNGAAAAGTCATTTTGAGGCGATTGATTGTGNTACCCTAAAATAANATTTGATTGGCATTCATGTAAATCTTTNGACAGNTGAGTTCCTATNCCNCCACTGGCGCCGATNANAATGTANTTTTTATTTTTCATACTTAGTCAAAGATTGGTATAACATGCTATTTGATGCAGAAATATTACCAGCTATCGACCAACCTTCATCNTTGATTAAATTGTTGATNAATTCGGTAAATTCGGTTAAATCGTCAGCATAAGAGGAAACGACACAATACGAATCGCTTTTGCATACATTAACTTTANATTTTTTATTTTTATTCATAATTTTATTTAAAAAAATTATTCCTCAGTTTCTTCAATATTTTGGATATTTCTTACTATCTTAGTTCTATAGGCAAGGCCAACTAAAGCCAATGACAATAAAAATATGGACCCAGTGATCGATAATGCCTCATATCCTTGTAGATTTTCAAATGAGATATATCTGGCCAGCCCAATCATTGAAATATAAAGCGGGTATCGGACAGGTATTCTTCCTGTTTGAAAAAATATTGATACCATTTGCATAACTTCCATATAAATAAAGAAGGTAAGAACATTTTTAAGATCTATAGTTCCACTTTTAACCATGGAAAGAAGTTCTTGTCCAAATAAGAATAAAACCATTCCATAAATGAGCCAATGGAAAATGGTTTCAACTTTGTGAATAAATTCATCTGGTTTCATGACTTACCTCTTTCAATTGATTAAGATATACGTTTGCAAAGGCAAGATAGTATTATTTAAGTTAAACATTGCAGGTTTTTTAAGATTTTTGTTCCATGATTAGTGCTCTTGTTCCAAGCATTCCAAAAGTGGGCGCCCACAAGCCAATAAAAATTCCTACTTCTCTAGCCTGCTGTTCGCTTTCATAGTTAAAAACAATTGTTCCGAAAACAAAAGCTATTACCGCGATAAAGATGGCTCCTATCATTAACAAATACCAATTACTTGAAGTCATATTATATTCCTTTAAATTAAAATTTGAATTAATACCAATAGTGAAAAGATAAGTACGATCGCTAAACCTATTGGTCTATCGAGTATCGAGATAAGGTTGTCTGTTATTCGATTGAACATTAAATCGCTAGAAGCTTGATTAGTAAGAGAAAAAATAAAACTATTATAACTAACTTTGAATCAAGAGCAAGCCTTACAATTTTGTCGCTGAGCTTATCTTTTTTCATCTGCTTCTAATTCTTCTTTCAATTTTAACATGATTAAAAAACCAAACGTCACAAGGATAGTAGCAATAGTAAAACCAAAAAATGCGGACTTGTATTTATAAACATACGATTGGAAAAGGACAGTAAATAAGAAAGACAGGAAAAGAGCTAGAAGAAGGCCTGCCCCAATTCTTTCATAGAGTGATTTTTCAATATTTTTGAACATATAACAACTTTAAAATTAAATGTAAATTGTTTTATACTAATATTCTATACTATAGATAATAACGCTCATAACGCTCAATATGCAAGGATATTTTTTTATTTATTATATATTTATTTTTTAAGATGGGTAAGCGCACTATAATGAAAATATATTTAGGAAATTGATTTAATCTATATATTTTCAAAAAAATGAATTGTCAAAATTTTTTTGTAATTTAAAATATGAGTCACAACAAAGATAAGGTCTTCGTTATAAAGTTCTCAGTTCTATTGGTATTGACTTTATTTACGTTTTCTTGTAATACAATCGACTTTTTAAATAATAATTCATCTCAGGATAACGAAAGAAATTGTATTGATAATTCTAGGATAGATAATAATGCCGCATGCATTGAAATATATGATCCAGTCTGTGGTTGTAATAACAAAACTTATTCAAACTCATGTTATGCTGAAAAAGATGGCGTAGCAGAATGGACCAAAGGTGCTTGTAAGTAAAACATCTCATTGTTCGATTGGCTTTAAAAGCCTATTAATTAATCTTTAACTTCAACAATCATTTCAACTTCAACTGCTTGCTCTCTAGGTAGTGAAGCCATTCCAACCGCAGACCTAGCATG
>NHFW02000013.1 GCA_002171295.2 Flavobacteriaceae bacterium TMED121 | reverse complement strand
GGTAATGCTGTAATGGGTCTGATAGTTACTTCTTTTTCGCAACGCTTTCTAAATGAACTAAAAACCTCAGGGATTTGAGAAATATCAAATGGTAACTCCTCTGGGTGAAAAAGCATTTGCTCATAGTGCCTCTCCCAACTTGTACTCCCCTCAATGGCTTTGGAGACTTCTTTTTCTTCTTCTAATTCTTCTTCTGTCCACTCCCTTTGTAAATAAATATATTTAACCTGGTATTTTTTTACAATTTCAGGAATNGTTTTTTGGGGAGATTCTAGGTCTATAATNAGGGTTATATTCAGCTTTTTTAATGCAGCTTTAAGGCCCTTAATACTTTCGATTAAAAATTTTGTTCTATATTTTTCAGTTTTTTTAAAACCCCACTTGTTTTCGCCATAGTGATAGGGGTTAAAGGAGTAATAAGCGATTATATTATCACATTTTGCTATGGCTTGATTTAATCCGTGATGATCTTCGACACGTAAATCNTTCCTAAACCAGACCAGTGCCGAATNTATTCCCTTTGACATTTCTTACTACAATATTTTACGTTATCCCAGTCTCGTAACCATTTCTTTCTCCATAGAAAAGGCCTTTGNCATTTTGTACAGATTTTAGAGGGTAGGTGTTGTTTCTTTAAGCCCTTCATGAAGGATTAAGTGCTGCTTTGTATGTTGTCAAACACCTTTCCCGAGCCNTTTTATGTTCTACTATTTGAGTAGGGTAACTAGNTGNATTTAAATCCTTTACCCATTTAGANATATATTCCAGNTTTTTATCAAATTTTTTTATTTGCTCATGGGGATTAAATATTCTAAAATAAGGTGCTGCATCTACACCGCATCCAGCTGACCATTGCCAATTACCCACATTACTGGATTGTTCATAGTCAAAAAGCTTTTCCGCAAAGTAGGCTTCTCCCCATCGCCAGTCAATCAGTAAATGTTTGCATAAAAAACTGGCGACCAACATTCTCACTCGGTTGTGCATGAATCCTGTCTCGTTCAATTGCCTCATTCCTGCATCAATTAATGGATAGCCCGTNTTTCCATTGCACCATTTTTCGAAATCTTNCTCATCGTTTATATAATCTACACGTTCATATTGTTTTTTAAAACATCGATTTATTGTATAAGGAAAATGCCAGATAATTTGCATAAAAAACTCTCTCCAAATCAATTCTTTNAGAAAAATATTATTTTCACGTTCTGAAGACTTTTTAACGAGTTTTCTAATACTTTGAGTNCCAAANCTTAAATGAACTCCTAATCGAGAAGTACTATCAATATTTGGNAAATTTCTAGTTTCTTCGTANNGGTCAATGGTTTTGTTATCGAATGTAAAAGGTTTGGGAGTAAAGTTTGATTCTATAAACCCCAAATCATTCATTGTGAGTTCAGGTAGTGGTGATTCGGTGTAAAATTTGTCTAAATGTTCCTCAGACGGAAAATATTCGATACCCTTTTCATAAAATTTGGTCAACCATTTTCTAGAATAGGGAGTGTAAACNACATAAGGTTTACCGTCATCTTTGGTAATTTCANTTTTNTCATAAATAACTTGGTCTTTATAGGTNTCAAAGACTACTCCTTCTTCCTTCAAAAAAGAACTGATTTCACTATCCCTTTTTAAGGCATATGGCTCATAATCGTGATTTACGATCACTTTTTCTATTGGAAAACTTCTGATTATTTTTTTTATAACATCNTTGGGAGTGCCTCGATAAAGTCCTACCTGGCACCTGTTCCCCCTCATGATGTTATTGATGCCACCCAAGGCGTTATAAATAAACGTTAATCTTGCATCATCTTTATTTAGNTTTGAAGTTATATCGGTATCAAAAATAAAAACAGGAAGGACTTTATTTCCTCCTATTAGTGCTTCGTACAAACCNTTNTTATCGTTAAGCCTTAAGTCTCTTCTNAACCAGAAAACAGTCAGCTTTTTCATAATATTTAACTTTTAATACTTCCTATTCCACCATCAATAGTTAAAGTCTGTGCTGTCATCCAGCTACTTTCNTCACTAATAAGAAATTTTGCCATTTGAGCAATTTCTTTTGCATTTCCAACTCTTTGAAGGGGATGTCTTGAGGCAGCGTTGGTTTTTTTTGTNTCGTTATTTAGAAATTTTTCAGCCATACGCGTGTCAACTAATGAAGGCGCAATC
The DNA here is from genome assembly GCA_002171295.2 of Flavobacteriaceae bacterium TMED121. GTDB lineage: Bacteria > Bacteroidota > Bacteroidia > Flavobacteriales > Flavobacteriaceae > UBA8316. The sequence continues at coordinate 27,707 of NHFW02000013.1, read as the reverse complement.
ACATTAAATCTGACTTTAGGGGCCAATTCTGCGGCCAATGATCNTGCCAATCCTTCGAGGGCACCTTTGGCAGTTGCAACGGAACTGTGAAATGGCATTCCAGTTCTTACTGCTACTGTACTAAACAATACAACACTTGAGGGTGTTTCACTATTTTGTAAATTATTTTGGACAGCTTGAAGGGTTTTAATTGCTCCCAATACATTTATTGAAAAGTCTTGAATGAAAACCTCTTGCTTAAGTCCCTTAAATGGNCTTAGATTAATGCTTCCTGGACAATAAACAAAGCCATTCAATTGGTCTGGAATTTTATTTATATCCAAATCATCTTTATCAACATCAAACGGAAGATAAGAGACTGGTAAATCACTAATGGTTTCATTGGTTCTACTAGCAACGATGACGTCATTTTCCTCGCAAAGCAGTTTTACCAATGCTAGTCCCACGCCAGAACTTCCTCCTATAATAAGTATATTTTTTTTCATATTAATTGTTTTTGTATTCTCCAAATAGCTCTATNAATTTTTTTTTTCTGTAATCAAATATTTCCTTGAGCTTGGGCTTTACTANGATAGGATGAACCATTTGTCCCAAAATACCCATCGGTATTTTATAATCAATAATATCNTCCATTTCAACCCCGTTTTTAATCGGTTTAATAAAGTGTTTATGATGCCATAATCTATAGGGACCAAAACGCTGTTCATCTACAAAATATTCACCCTTACNCACATGGGTAATCTCGGTAACCCATTTTGTTGGAATNCCTAGAATAGGAGTAACAATGTATTGTATTATTTGGCCTGGATACATTTTTTTTTCTGTTCCACTCAAAATNTCGAACCCCATGTAGTCCGGTGTAATGGTCTTNAAATTATCGGGATCTGACAAAAAATCCCAAGCCTCTGAAGTTGAAATGGGAAGATTTTGAGTGATATTTAAGCGGTATATTTTCATTAAATCTTGTATGTACAAATATATAAATTGTTTAATATATTTATTAAAAAATTAAACAAAATAAATATGATTTATAAAATTTTAAAAATTGTTTTTTATATTTTTAAAAAAATTTAATAATGAAAAATTATCTATTAGTATTCTTGNTAGTAAATTATTTTGGGTTGAATGCTCAGATTTTAANACCTCAGNCAAGTCCAAGAGCNCAATTCACTCAGAAGGTTGGATTAACGACAGTTGAGATTGATTATTCTCGCCCTGCTGTACGTGGAAGAAAAATTATGGGAAATTTAGTTCGTTATGATGAAATCTGGAGAACTGGCGCCAATAAAAACACGATTATTTCTTTTTCAGACCCAGTACAAATTGAGGGTAATACACTTCCTGCGGGTCAATATGGTTTATATACACGACCTAGTTCCAATCAATGGAAAGTATATTTCTANAAGTCAACCAATAATTGGGGACTGCCAAATCCTTGGGATGATTCTGAAGTTGCTCTTTCGTTAATTATAACTCCTTCTTTTTTTGAGTACAAAATTGAAAATTTTACCATCACTATATCAGATATTAATAGTGATGCTGCCCAACTTAATTTAATCTGGGAAAATACTCTATTAAGTATTCCTTTTGAAGTACCAACCAAAGCAAAAGCAATGGAAAGTATAAATGAAACTATGGCTGGAAATCCAAAACCCAATGACTATTACAATGCTGCATTGTATTTTCTTCAGGAAAATATGGATTTAAATCAAGCTAAAAATTGGATGGAAATTGCTATTGCTAAAAGAGATACACCTGCTTTTTGGATGCACTACCGCTACGCNCTGATTTTATTANAATTAAATGATAATAAAGGCGCATTAACAGCGTCGAAAAAATCTTTAGCTCTTGCTGAGAAAGCTGAAAATAAGGATTATGTGATTTTGAATAAAGAACTTATCGAAAAGTGGAGTAGGTAGTATTTCTATGCTTTATTTTTTATGATCTGCTGAATTATAAATGCATTAAATACGTTCAANAATGCCCCAATCACATTAAGCCAAAGAAAGCTAACCCAGTCGTTATAGAATACGAATAATACGATAATCTCAGTTATAATAGTAGCTACGAAAATTGCATTTGCCTTTATAGATTTATTAAAGATGGCAATAAGAAAAATCCCTAAAATTGTTCCATAAAAAAGCGAACCAATGATGTTGATCAATTGAATAAGATTTTCGAATAAGTTCCCTACTAAGGCAAAACCTATTGATATTATACCCCAAACTAGAGTAAATGCTCTTCCAGCCCATACATAGTGCTTTTGATTGTTATTGGATTTATAACGTTTATAGAGATCAATTACGGTTGTGGCTGATAGTGCGTTAATTTCTGATGCTGAAGAGCTCATTGCTGCAGATAAAATTACCGCTATTAAAAGACCGATTAAACCCTGTGGCAGATAGTTTAAAATGAAATAGATAAAGATATAGTCCTTATCGTTAGCATCTACTTTAGGTTCAATTTTTTCGATTAATTTTTTTGCTTCCGCTCTATTTTCCTCCGCTTTTTTTTCCATCAGAAGGTATTGTCCCTGCAATTGGCTGTTAAAAAAGAAATCCTCTTGATTGAGATGTTTTTGCTTCTCCAAATGAATAATTTCGTTGGCAGTTACTAGCGCATTGAAAGCCTCACGTTTGTCAGTTTCTTTGACTTTTTCTATTACATTGGCATTAAAATGTATAGGGGTTTTTTCATATTGAAAAAAGACAAATACCAAAACTCCAATTATAAGGATAAAGAACTGCATTGGGATTTTTAGAAAGCCNTTCATAATCAAGCCCCTTTGACTTTCGATAAGTGATTTCCCAGAGAGGTACCGTTGCACTTGACTTTGGTCCGTTCCAAAGTANGATAATGACAAAAAGAGACCACCCGTTATGCCGCTCCAAAATGTATATCGGTTGTCAAGATCAAAGCTAAAATCCAAGACATCGAGTTTGTCGTTCATTCCTGCCAATTGAAGAGCATTAGAAAATGTAATATTCTCAGGTAGAGATCTCACAATAAAAATAAATGCAGCTATCATCCCTGAAAAAATGATAAACATTTGTTGCTTTTGAGTCACATTGACAGCCTGTGTCCCTCCAATCAACGTATAAAGTATTACCAATAGACCAATGATTACAACTAAAACTTTCATATTCCAACCTAAAACAGCACTAAGAATTATTGCTGGGGCATATATGGTAATTCCCGCGGCCAAACCACGCTGAATCAAAAACAGAATAGCGGTTAGCGTTCGGGTTTTTAAATCAAACCTCTTCTCTAAAAACTCATAGGCAGTGAAGACCTTTAGTTTGTGATAGACCGGGAGAAAGAATAGGCAGATAATAATCATAGCAAAAGGCAGTCCAAAATAAAACTGCACAAATCCCATTCCATCGTTGAACGCTTGCCCTGGAGTAGATAAAAAAGTAATAGCGCTCGCCTGAGTAGCCATGACAGATAACCCTACGGTAAACCAAGATGCCTGATTACCTCCCTTGATGTAATCTTTTATGTTTTTATGAGAATTGTTTTTCCATATCCCATATGCTATAATGAAAATTAATGTGAAGGACAAAACTGTCCAATCAATCAGCGCCATTAGTTAAAGCTTTTCATGAATAAATAAAAGAAGGTCCAAAACCCAAATTGGGTTAACAATAATAACCAGTAAGTCTGATTTAACCCATTCATTTATTTGCTATTAGATTAAAAAATAAGCGATAGGCTCCAGGGACACCTGCAGGAAGTTGCCTAAAGAAACTCAATCCTGTATACACTATTTTCCCTTTCCCATAATTGGCCACCAATAAAGCTCCCCTTTTGGGTTGTTCTCCAGGATCATTCATTTCAAACAAAGGAGTGAAGTTTTTATCCCATTGATTTGGGAAATATAGACCTCTTTCTTGAACCCATCCCTCAAAATCTTTTAAACTTATTTTGTTGGGATAATTAAGTAAAGGGTGTTTGCTATCTAACATCTTTATTTTTGAATTTTCGTCAGTAATACGATCTCTTGATAATTTAATGCTAAAAGGTGTTAGAGTTTTAGTTTTTAAACCCCTACTTGTGTTATATTGAATTAATAAGTTTCCACCTTGTTGAGCATAGGTCCAGAGTNCATTTTTTTTNTAGGAAAGAGATTCGTTAACATTGAAGGCACGAATTCCTAATATTACAGCATCGAAAGATTTTAATTTTTCAAGTGTTATTTCTTCAGCATCATATTTTTCTACAATAACTCCTACCGACTCTAAGCTCTCAGCTACATTATCACCAGCACCATTAATGTAAGCAACCCTTTCGACACCTGTTTTTAAATTCAAAGCTACAGCTCGAGTGAATGAGGGTTGGACCATATATTGTTTTGGAATATGATCGTAAGAAATCTCTTGGATTGCTNCTTGAATTTTTTCTTTATCGTTAGTTAATTNGGGTTTTAAAAGCGCTACTTCTCCATTTTTTGGTGCAGTTACTTTAAAAGTAAAGTCTTTTTCAATTCCTTTTCCATAGATCTTTACTTCTTGTTGAGTCGGAGTAATAACCCAAGATTTAGTGGATTTTAGAATTAATTTACCTTCGTAAGTTTTTCCTAAATTCTTTACTTGAACTACTACCTTTTTGGTCTGATTTGTAGCAAACAATTGAACCGGGGTATTTAAATTAGCAGTTGCAGCAGGAAGTATCTGGAAGGGAGTTACAACTTCTCCTTTCACAGGATCATTTCTCCGGTACATAAGTGGTTCTTGAATCTCTAAACTTTTCCCTTCAATAAGCAGAGACAATTTTAAAATGAAAGGGGGAGGAGTATTTGGTAACCCTANGATTTCTTTACGCTTGGTTTTATACATTCCCTTTTGTCCTTTTTCAATCAACCAATATGGGCTACTTATAGATTCTTTGATAGTGAGATTAATTTTTTTTGTGAACACCTTATTGGTTCTTAATTCTTCATTGACTTTATATATTTTGTTTTTTAAAACTACTTTATTGAGTATTACTTTGACTGTGCTAGGGTTATTAATTACGAGATTTAGGTCTAATGATTCGCCTCTGACACCATATGGAATAATTGCATTTGCTTGAATTTCAAAACCTAAGCAGTTTAAGATAATCGATTTAATTTCATTTAACTTAATTGTCCGCCAGTGTGAATCTTCTATTTTATCAACAAGATCTTTCGCTTCGAGTAGTTTTGGAATACTTTTTAATGGGGTGGTTAAATCAAAATTAGTGATGATTTCATTGATTATTTTTTCTATGGGTTCTCCGCCCTTTACCCTGGTCCAACGGGTATTAATTCCCTCAAAAGGGTCGTTTCCNATAATAGGCTTGCCTAATACTAGGGATAAATATTCAGTCCTACTTCCNAATGCAGCTGAACTACCAAAGCCCTGGGACTTGTGTTGACTTCTACTCAAAGCAGCAATTTCAGAATTACTTTTACCAGTGAGTGGGTCATAAACCCCCATATCGATTGAAATTAATTTAGTTTTATCAGCGTTATTAAAATTTTCTCTTCCTCCATAGAAATACCATGAGGTGTTGAAGAATAGTCGCTTAGGCTTCCAATTCCCAGCAGAAGGTTTTTCGGAGAGTTTCTTAAATGCTAGATTGCTTATTATGGCCGAAGCAGTATGGTGTCCGTGAGTTCGACCCGAACTTGCCATATTGAATCGGTTAATTATAATATCGGGCTTGAACTTATTTATTCTATCAATGGTTTGATTTAGAACTTTATCTTTATTCCAAAAGCTAAAAGTCTCCTCAGGATTTTTTGAATATCCAAAATCGTTTGCCATGGTGAAAAACTGTTTCCCTCCATCAATTTCTCGAGCTGNTATAAGCTCTTGGGTCCTTATTAATCCTAGCCCCTCTCTCAGTTCTGGCCCAATAAGATTTTGTCCTCCATCGCCTCTAGTAAGAGAAAGATAGGCTGTTCTTGCCAGTATGTGATTAGAAAAATAAGAAATCACCCTTGTGTTTTCATCATCAGGATGAGCTGCAAAATAAAGTACTGTTCCTAAAAAATTTAATTTCTTGATCTGTTTGTAAATTTCAGAAGAGGACTGTGCATTTAAACTAGACAAATTAAAGCTCACAAAAAGACATATTAACAATAAGTTGACTCGGTTGAAAAAAAAGTGGAAGTTAAGCTTCATTTTAAATTTAATTTATACTTGTAAACTGACATTTATTCTCGTCTAGATCTAATATCAAATAGATTAAAACAAAATACAATTTTGCTTTATAATATGATTTATTTTTGGGTTAAAAGTTTAATACGCTCACCAACTTGTGATAGGGGTAAACCGACCACGTTTGTGTAACTCCCCACTATTTTTATTATCCCAATTTCACCAATCCAATCCTGAATCCCATAGGCTCCTGCCTTATCGAGTGGGGGTTGAATACTGATATATTTCTCTATTTCATTAGTGGTTAACTCTCTAAATTGAACATTTGTGACTTCTGATATAATATCAAATTTATTATGGGTTAAAAAACCTACTGAAGTAATGACTTGGTGAGATTTACCTGACAAAAACCTTAGCATTTCTTTTGCCTTTTCAANATCATTTGGTTTACCTAAATATTNGTCTTCACACCATACGATGGTGTCCGCTATCACAAAAATTTGTTTTGGTAAAATTTTTTTTTTGAATGGCTCACTTTTTTTATTAACAATATATTCAGGGATTTCAATCCCCTTGAGTTGAGGTGGGAAAGATTCATCAATTGGGTTTAATTGAATTTTAAAAGGAATTCCCAACTGTTCAAAAAATGCTTTTCTTCTCGGGGATCCAGAAGCTAAAATGACCTCATATCCGTTAAGTTTAAGCATTATTTAGTATTTATTCTTTAAACCAAAGTCCCATTTTCCTTGAACCCGAAGTACTTGTTCGATTATTTCTCTAACACAACCGTCACCACCTTTTTTATGGGAAACGTAGTCAGCAAATTGCTTTACATCTGTTGCTGAGTCACTTGGACATGTTGATACTCCTGCAAGTTCCATTACAGGAAGATCTGGTATATCATCCCCCATGTATAATACTTGATTAGGGTTAATATTAAATTGTCTAAGGAAATCATTAAAAGCAGTTTTTTTTTCATGAATACCCAGATAGACTTTGTCAACTCCAAGCAGCTCTAACCTGCTTTTAACCCCTTCATTTGTTCCTCCCGATATAATGCCTATTTTAAACCCTTTATTTAGTGCATATTTGAGAGCAAAACCATCTTTTGTATCCATCATGCGGTACATCTCTCCTTCTGTAGTGACCATAACTTTTCCATTGGTTAAAACACCATCTACATCAAAAATGAAGGAAGTAATTTCGTTTAAAAGTACCTTGTAGTTTTTTTTACTCATGTATTTTTTTTATTGACTCGGTTAAGCCCAGATATATTTTTTTAATTCCTTNATCAGATATTAAATCTAGGTGTTTATTAATCGTTTTATTGTCCTTTCTTTTTGCTGGGCCAGTCTGGGAATTCTTTGCCCCAATTTCAATTGCATTTTTATGAGTTTCTCCAATTATTTGGTGAAAAATATCAAAAGGAATATCATGGCTTTGAGCAATTTTTTCTCCAAGTTCTATAAGATGATTACCGAAATTATTAATCATAACTGCAATTAAGTGAATATAAGATCTTTTTTGAGAATTTATTTCAATGGGAGTTCCCCCAATAATATGAACTAAACCTTGAAGTAACTCGAAATCTTTTTTATTTTCTGCTTCAATGAGAAAGGGAATTTTATTAAAACTTTTTAATAGCCTATTTGAAAAGGTTTGGATAGGGTAAAGGACACCTTTTTTAGAATTGCACAATAGTTCATCTATTGCAATTGCACCTGAGCAATGAACAACGAGAGCTGAGGTTTTAATTTTTGCACTCATTTTAGCTATTGCATCATCAGATATGGCAATAATATAAATATCTGCGGGTTTTAATTCTGAAATCTTATCTGTAATCGAAATTTTATTTTCGAAAGATCTTATTTTCTTTAAGCTTCTACTGAACCATTGTATTAAATCAACTCCATTAGAACTAGCAAATATTTTTTGAAAATTCATTGCCAAATTTCCAGCACCAATAAGCACCACCTTAATCATACTCAAAAATACATAAAGATATTATCCTGAAATTTATTAAACTCAAATATTATTGTGTTAAATAATTTAAAAACTTTATTATTAAAGTACTATATCGTATTGTCAATTTAGTTGTTCGAAGTTATAATAATTCGTCTTCATCAGGTATCTTTGCATTGCAAATGAAGCGTGAAGATTGATATGAAAGAAAATTTTTTAAAGTACTTATTTTCTAATCAATTAATGGCTATTTTGTTCGTCGCCTTTTCGACGGCCATGGGCTTTGGTACCTTTATTGAAAGTTGGTATAGTACGGATACTGCNAAAATTTGGGTATATAACGCGTGGTGGTTTGAGCTTATTTTAGGTCTATTCATGATCAATTTTTTTGGTAATATTTTTAAATACCGATTATTNAGAAAAGAGAAATGGGCCATCTTGATGATTCATCTATCTTTTATTTTAATTATTGCAGGAGCATTTATTACACGATATTTTGGATATGAAGGTGTTATGCCGATTCGAGAAGGTATCTCTGAAAATTCTTTTCTTTCTGAAAAAACCTACTTGACTTTATTTGTTGAAGGAACAATTGACGGTGTTGCACAACGAAAAACATTGGAAAAGGATTTTTTGTTTTCGGAGTATGTAAATAATACTTTTTTATGGGAAAATGAATTTAACGGTCAATCCTTTTCAATAGGTTTTCAAGACTTCTCTGAAAATGTAAGCGAACAACTAGTACTTGATGACTCTGGGGATCGTTATATTAAAATAGTCGAATCCGAAGATGGAAGTAGACACGATCATTATCTAAAAGAAGGTGAGGTTACAAATATTCACAACTTACTGTTTACACTAAACAATCCGATATCAGGAGCTATAAATATTAGATCTGCAGGTGGCTTACATTATATAACCACGCCATTTGACGGTAATTATATGAGAATGGCTGATCAGTTAACAGGTGAAGTTTTAAAAGGAAATGAACAAGAATTACAGTTGAGATCACTTTATAATTTAAGTGGTTTTCAGTTTGTGATTCCGGAACCCCCTCTAAGAGGTAAGTTTGACTGGGTAAAATCTAAGGAAGGAGATCCTGGTGTCCAAGATGCACTTAAATTACAGGTCCAAACTAATGGCGTTTCTAAGTCAATAANTGTATTAGGAGGTAAGGGAATCGTAAATAATATGAAAAAACTCAAGATTAGTGATCTTGAGTTTTATTTTAAGTATGGTTCTAAAAAACTGGAGCTTCCATTTTCAATAAAACTNAATGATTTTATTGCAGAAAAATANCCTGGTACTGAAAAAAGTTATTCTTCTTTTATGAGTAAAGTTTCTGTTAAAGACGTTAAGCCTTTTGATTACGATATTTATATGAATCATGTTTTAGACCACAAGGGTTATAGATTTTTTCAAGCTTCTTTTGATCCTGACGAAAAGGGTACTGTTTTATCAGTTAATCACGATTTTTGGGGGACCTGGGTAACCTATGGTGGATATATTTTATTGTATTTGAGTATGATAGGAATTTTCTTTATTGGAAAAACACGGTTTAAAGACCTCTCTAAATCTCTAGAAAAAATTAAACACAAAAAAAAACAACTACTTTCCCTCATTTCCTTCATCTTTTTAACAAACTTAAGTGCCCAAAATCATAATCATAGCCTTACAAATAATTTTAATTTTGATTCGGTTATTAATGCCAATGCAATTAATGCAGATCATGCACAAAAATTTGGACGATTAGTGATACAAGATTTAGGAGGTCGAATGAAACCTGCTAATACATTTTCCTCTGAGCTACTTAGAAAAGTTAGTAAAAAAGATTCTTATGGAGATCTTAACTCAGACCAGGTGATGATGTCGGTTATTGAAAGTCCTGCTTTGTGGTATAATATTCCTTTAATTTATTTAAAGCGAGGTAATGATAGCATCAGAAATATCGTTGGAGTAAGTGAAAAAGATAAATATGTTTCTTTGGTTTCTTTTTTTGACGATCAGGGTAATTATAAGATTGCCTCTCAACTGGAGAGTGCCTATCGTGCAGCTGTTCCTAATCAGTTTCAGAAAGATTTCATAGAAGTGGATCGAAGAGTTAACTTGTTTTATTCTGCCCTTGAAGGTAAAGTTTTACGAGTATTTCCAATCCCTGGAGATTCTTCAAAAAAATGGGTTTCTTTTCCTGAGTTGAATGAAGTAAACTTCAGAGGTAAGGACTCTCTATATGTACAAAATATTTTACCATTGTACTTTAACTCACTTCGTTTGGCAAAAGAAGATGGGGATTATTCACAGGCTGATAATTTATTAGAAAGCTTAGAGGGTTTTCAAAGAAAGTACGGAGCAGATATCCTACCATCAGAAAATAAAATCAATGCTGAAATTCTATACAACCGTTACGATATTTTTAAAAAATTATTTAGTTGGTACCTCTATTTAGGTTTATTTCTTTTTATAATACTAATCTTTCAAATTTTTAAACCACTAAAGGTTTTAAAGTATTTTATTACTTTTCTAAAAATCAGTTTGTTATTACTTTTTGTTTTACACACCGGAGGTTTAGCTGTACGTTGGTTTATCTCTGGTCATGCCCCTTGGAGTGATGCCTATGAATCTATGATTTATGTAGCTTGGGCAACTATGTTTTTTGGTTTAGTTTTTGGAAGAAAATCAATGTTAACAATGGCTGCCACAGCTTTTGTGTCTTCAATGATATTGATGATTGCTCACTGGAATTGGATGGATCCTTCTATTGCAAATTTACAGCCTGTTTTGGATAGCTATTGGTTAATGATTCATGTTGCGGTTATTGTGGGAAGTTATGGTCCCTTTGCTTTGGGTATGATAATTGGAGTGGTCTCATTATTACTTATTGCGATTTCAGGGAAAAATAATAAAGAAAAAATTAGTTTGAATCTCAAAGAGTTGACAATTATTAATGAATTATCTATTACTGTTGGATTAATTATGTTAACCATCGGTAATTTTCTAGGAGGAATGTGGGCAAATGAGAGCTGGGGGCGNTATTGGGGCTGGGATCCAAAGGAAACCTGGGCCCTTATCAGTATTCTGGTTTATGCATTTGTAATTCATATGCGTTTCGTTCCAGGTTTACGAGGCAGTTGGACTTTTAACTTTATGAGTATTGTCGCCTTTGCNAGTATTATGATGACTTATTTTGGAGTAAATTTTTATTTGGTAGGCCTNCATTCGTATGCTAGTGGAGAAAAGATTATTACCCCAAACTTTGTTTACTACACTGCTGTTTTAGTAGCCATTTTAGGTGGAATCTCATATTGGCGATACCAGAAGGTATTTAAGCCCTAAGTGGCAAAATTGTTGAACGTATAATTAATATGAAACAATACTGTTTTTTTATTTTTTTTATTTTGTTTATAACCTGCTCCGAAGCAGAATCACCTGAGATTATTACACCCTATGAGGCTAATAAAGAAAAATGGGAAAATGCTTCGATTCTGGATTACAGTTTTATCTTCAAAGTTTCATGTTATTGTACTGAAGAATATATACGCCCTAAAACAGTTTTAGTGAGAGATGGAGAAATAATAAAAGTTAACNATATAGCTTACAGTGAGGAAATGCATTGGGGAATCCTTTCGATTAATGATTTATTTAACGAAATTGAAAAAGCTTCAAACCAAAATGTAGCATTACTTGAAACTACTTATGACAGCTATTATGGNTTCCCAACTTACATATATATTGACCGAGATGAAAGAATCNCAGACGAGGAAATGGGTTATTCTGTTACTAATTTTAAGCTTTTATAAAAATTATTTATANAATTTTTAATTAACTATTTACGGAAGCTTTTTTCTGAATTATACTCAAAACATTCTAAGTCAAATGAGGGAATTGCTGCTAAAAGATGGTCAAATATATCAGACATAATTTCCTCATAATTAACCCATACCTTATCTTTTACAAAGACATAAATTTCAAGTGGAACTCCTTCAGGGGTTGGGGCCAGTTGTCTTGCCATAACCGTTAGATCTTGATTTATTTTAGGGTGGTCTTTTAAATATGATAGTGCATATCGTCTAAATAAACCAATATTGGTAATGTTTCGGCCATTTAGTAATAATACCTTATTTACACCTTTTTCAATATTTTCTTTTTTTATCTCCTCTTTTCTGAGNCTTATATAGCCAGAAATTCGTTCAATTTGTTCAAGCTTGCTTAGTTGTTCTTCATCAAGAAATTGAATACTTGATACTTTAATTAAAAGACCTCTTTTAATACGTCTGCCACCTGACTCACTCATTCCTCTCCAATTGATAAAAGANTCCGAAACCAATTTATAAGTAGGAATACTAGTTATGGTTTTATCAAAATTTTGAACTTTTACTGTTGATAGGTTAATTTCAATCACATCTCCGTCAGCACTGTATGTTTTCATTGTAATCCAGTCTCCAATTCTAACGGTATCGTTTACTGTAACCTGGATGCTTGCAACAAAGCCAAGTATGGTGTCTTTAAAAATTAATAATATTACAGCAGATAAGGCACCGAGAGTAGCCAGAAAAGTACTAATATCTTTACCAGATAAAACTGAAAAAATCACCATGATTCCAATAAACCAAANAAAAATCATTATAACCTGGATATAGCTATCTATTGGCTTATCTTTAAAATTGGTTAAAGTTTTTAAATAGTCTTTAATAGAGTTTAATANACGTCTAATGAAAATAATTGCGATGAAAGCACCCAANACCTCTAAAATAACTTGGATAGAAATTAAGATNACTGGGTAAACTTCTAATATATCAGTAAATGAAAAATATAACAACAGTATAGGAGGAAAGTAGGATAAAGTAGCTGGAATTTTATTTTTAAGTAAAAAATCATCAAATTTAGATTTTGTATTTCTTGAGATTTTATTGAAGAAAGACAGAAGTATTCTTTTGCTNATGAACCAAAGTAGCAATGCTACAGAAGAAATAATTAGCGAATAAGTAGAAACCTCTAGAAGTTCAGAAATCTGCTCGCTTAGACCAATTTTTTTATATAAATCCATCAAATTAAGGTTCATAATGAGAAATTATTTATGGGCTAAATTAACTGAAAAAAGCTAATACTAAATTTTGTTAATAATTAAATAACCCCCCTAATAGTGGGGGGGTAAAAGTTTAACTTAGTAATAATTAGAGAATTGTAATTGGTATTGAGACTCTTATGTTACCCCATCCTCCATGAAGAACTGCATCAGCTCCCTTTCCAGAAAAGATTAATGAAAAGGCTTCAAGATATTCAGATGACTCCAAAACTGGTACTTCAAGTCTTGCAACATCTTTAGTTTGATCGTAATTGTATGCACCCCATACGTATGTTGCTGAGTTAATTATAATTTCTGTAGATTCTTCTTTTGGATAAGAGTAAAGAGTATAGGTTCCAGTTTTAATAGTAGTTTCTCCAAACTTTATAGGTTTAAGAATTCTTATTTCTGTAGCCTCATTTGCTCCAGTTCTCCATACCTTATTAGCAGGGACAAGTTCCTCAAGTTCCCTTCCTTTTAGTTGAGGTCTGCTGTAAGTTATAATAATTGCCTTATCAGACACTCTATTAGACATGGGATAGAAAACTCGGTCCATTGGACTAGCATCTAATTTTTTGAATTTTTGAGCCTGAGTGAGTGTTGAACATGACACTAACAAAACAAAGATTAGTCTTTTCATGATTAAATTTTTTTTAATTAAATTAAGATTGTTAAATAAATTTTATTCAAACAATATAGATTTATTGTTTGAATAAAAATGAAAAAGTATGGATATTTTTAATTTAAATACCTCTATAAATTTTAAAAAGGTTTCAACTATACCCAGTTTGTTTCTTAAAATAAATCATTTTATTTCGATTAAGTGTTTTCCTGNTGAAACTTCTGATAAGTGATACTCATTATTAATGATTTTTAGATCTAAAATACTACCATTATGATAAATTCTNTGAGCACCTTTATTAGCTGGTAAAATAAGATCAGCTTTTACACCACCGGGGATTCCAACCTCAAGGGTAAAACTTTTTTGACTTTGCTTACAGCTGACTAACACGTCACCTGAGATGAAACTTGTTTTAAGCCTTACATAACTTAAATCACCAATTTTAGGATGAATTTTAATTTTTTTTGCCCCAGGACTTATCGGTTCTACTCCCATCATTTTTCTAACAATAATATTAGCTGGNGCAGCACCCCAAGCATGATTTAAATCTAAGTTTGGTTTGTATCTTTTGTCCCAGGCCTCCATTGTAATTGTTGACCCACATCTNATCATGTTGTACCAACTCCTTTCAGTTTGTGCCGCCATAAGTTTAATTGCATGNTTAGATCCTCCATGTTCAAACAATCCCTCCAATAGAATCTGAGAGCCGTATACACTACATGACATATTTTTACTACTCACGAAATCAACGACTTGATCTATGTTTTTTTCAGGAATTAACCCAAAAGTCAAAGCGAACATATTAGCATGTTGTGATTTATGATCTGTATCTTGACCATCATTGATTAAACCGCTTGATGGATCTTGAAATGTATTAAGGAATTGTATCCTAACCTTTTCAGATTGTTTTTTAAAAATTAATGCATCTTTTGTTTTATTTAGATCAATTGCTATTTTTTCCATGATTTTTAACGAACCAAAAAAAAGTGAATTGACTACTGCATTATATTTTTGGTAGACATATCCGTCATTTTCTCCAGGGTATTCTTTTTCAGAGCCTATAAAGTGTGCTAAATCATCAAAACCCCCTGGAGGTCTAGCTTGTGGCCAATCGACTATATCTCTCAAATTATTATTTTTACCCCAATGATTTTTATGAAGTTTTTTAAAAAAATCTTCTGTTTGTCTCCCAGTCAAAGTGCTTATTAGCCCTGTTTCATCTGTCAAATCTAAAAGTGTTTTGATTTTTAATTCATCGTAATATTTGACAATAAATCGGTTGTCCCCAGAGTAGAGATAATCATACCAAGCCATTAATATATTATATAGCGTCCACTCGGTGGGCCAAGTGGGGTTAAACAATAAATGCTTCATGCTTCCTCTTGCAATACTGTATTCAGCATCTACTGCATAGTGAGACAATTGATTAATAAAAGCATCTGCCTCATAGGGAATCCTCTCTCGATCACCATCTACATAAAAACCACAAAAACTTGTTGCTTTCATTGAGTACTTGCATAAATCCCATACCTGGTTTAAGATAGAATCACTAGAGACAAATGATGAAGCATTTTCATCAAAAGCGTAATTAATATTAGTTCTAATAACATCGACTTCTTTTAAATCACCATTATAGTTTTCTATTTCAACATATCTAAAAGGGTAGACCTCTCCAATATAATCAGGCATCTCAATCATAAATCGGTTGCTAGCCCTTTTTGGGTTATTAGGCCACCCAACCTCATACCATTGGGTTCCTTTATTTAATATTAAATGGTTTTGGAAGTATCTTATATTTTTTCCAGGATCACTGTCAATAGAAAAATCATCTTTAATTTTCATTTCTCCAACAGATACTGACACTGAGTCATTTTTTGTTGAGGTTAATCTTATTTTTAATTTNGAAAATGCGGCTTTCCCAAAATCGATGAAATAGGTTTTCTTATTTTTTTTTATGAGTATTGGTTTTTGGTCAGAGGCTAGCAGTGTTTCTTGAGAAAACTTACCCCCTGCATGATCTTGATCTATTACAAATGCTTTTGCTTCGGAAAATGCAGAGACCTGTTGCTCTTCCTCCCAATATCGAACTTTCCAGTAATATACTTTTTCAGTTTTTAATTCACTTCCGGCATATAATTGCGAAAAGACAGTTGAATTTATTTTACCTGAATCCCAGTAGTCACCTTTATTTTTATTTAAAAGCTCAATTGAGCTACTCACCAAAAGTTGATGAGATATTGACTGTTTTGATTTATCATCTAAAACCCAATTGAAAAGAGGGGTNTTGGTTTGGATTTTNGAGATTTCATATTTATTACTAGNTAAAATTTCGTCATTAAGCATTAATTCTTGTGCTTCACCCATTAATCCAACATAATCTGAATTTCTCAACAAATCAGTTCTAAGTTTTTTGGGCTTAATCAGTTTAGATTCGCATCCTACAAATAGTAAAAAACTAACGATACTAATTCCTAAAAAGAATATTTTTTTCATTGAAAAAAATTTATTTTAACAATAATTTCAATTTTTCTGTAAAACGCAGTCGGAGAATTATTAGACTTTTTTTAGAGAAGTATGTTCCCTCATTTGTAGAGAAATTATATTTTTCAATTCGATTTTTTTTTAAAAATAATCATTTCTAAAAATGATTATTTAATTTATTTTGATCACCATCTTTTAATATTTGGAAGCTGTCAAAAAGTCTCCCTGTTGGCGTAAAAGATTTATATTTTAATAAATTACCATCGATTGAGATGTGCTGGAATAATTGTATTTGCTCTCCAGCTTTTTCTNTTTTAGCTCCAAATTCGTCCCACCCTTGTTTACTTAAAGAGTACATTTTTCCTCCACTTACAGATACTACATAGACAGGTCCTTTAACAATTTTAGATTTACCATCCCTTTCTAGTTGGTTAGGATTTTTAAAGACAGCTCCTCTAGCATATGTATGGTCGTGACCTTGAAGGGCTAAATCAACATTATATTCATCGAAAAGGGGTTTCCAATATTTTCTTAATTCAGCATTATCTCTCCCTGTNGAGGCCGAGAAAACAGGATGGTGATATGTTANTACAGTCCATTTTTTGTTATTTGTAGCTAAAACTTTTTTTAACCAATTGGCTTGAAGCTTTATTTTAACATTACTATTAAGAGCTATAACTTTTAAATTGGGATAGTCTATATAGTAACAGGTTTCTTCTAAACCTTTTGGACCATTTTTAGGGAAAGAGAATTGAGACTCCCATTGAATAGAAAGNTCNCGTCCAGCTCTTGGTTGATTTTTNTCTGCTCCTTGATACTCATGGTTTCCAGGAACGGCAATTGAAGGAATCTGACTATGAATAAAGCTGCCTGCTGCAAACCATTCGTTCCATTCACTTTCATCATGNGCTAAGTTAACTAAATCACCTGCATGTATAAAAAAATCTGCATTGGGGGCTTCCTTAAAAGCATTTCTAATTACTCTGGACCAAAGTTCAAGTATATAGTTTTGAGCATCACCTACATACAAAAAGGAAATTGGACTTTCCTTATCACTAGCAGTTGTAAATTGATGCCATTCACTTTTAAATTTTGTATTGCCTACTCGATAAGCATACAGGGTTTTTGGTTTAAGCCCTTGTATTTTTACTTCAAAAAATGATGATTCGAAACCATCGATAGTTGCTTTTTCAGAATTAACTAATGATCTTTTGGCGTATTGACGAATTTTTTTCTTTCTAAAATTAGGACCATCTCCAGCTACTGCAATTTCGACATATCCAACCTTATTTGACGACTTTGTTCTCCAATTAATCCCAATGGAGGTAGAAGGATCCTTTGTTGCACTTAAAATGACATGGTCAGGAAAATCGTCTGGAGAAGCCCATTCCTTTATAATTGCGTCGAGTTCATTTTTCTGTTTTTGGGCAAATAATATGTTAAACTGGAATACAGTAAGAGCAATGCAAAAANATAATTTGATGGAAAATGAAAAAAAGGGNTGTTTTTTTAAGATTATCATATTTTATTTATAAGTAACATTTAGCCAACATAATATGTTTTAAATATTAAAGTCTATTTTTTACAATAGTTATTAAATTCTAGTAACGTGCAATATCGATATCTTTATACAAAATTTCCATATTTCTATTTGAATGAAGCTGGATTCCAACAGGACCCTGGATATTAGCTTCTTCAAGTTTATAATCCATTACGAAAACTCCATTAAACCAAACTCGATATCTATCTCCAAAAGCTTCAGCCTCCATATGATTCCATCCCTCCATCTTAAGTATCTCTGCAACTTTTAAAGCCTCTTTAGGGTATCCTTTTTTAGGAANATATGGAGAACCAGTCATATCCCTTTTTAGTGAACCAGAGANGCCTATTTGAATTTGAGGATTAAATTCATCACTACCTCGCATAAAAATACCAGAATCGATATTTCCATCTACAAACTTGAATTTAAGACGGACTCTAAAATTACTGAATTCATCTTTTGTCCAAAGAGTCGATCCCTCTTTATCGGGTCCACTTTTAACTCTTAAATTTCCGTCTACAATTGACCACCATATATTATCATTGTTATTTACCTCACTAACTATGGTACCTTTCTTTTCACCTCTACGTGTTTTTATTACCCAATTAGACAAATCGCTTCCATCAAAATAGTTTTTGTACATATCTTCTGTGAAAGTGAACTCCTTTATTTTTTCAGGTTCTAGAACTGAGCCACTATGAATCAACATTCTGTGATTAAAAGTTGTAGATTCTCCTTTNTTAAGAAAAAAATTTAAAACTTCCTCACCTTTTGAAAATACTTCTTGACCCAATGGATTTGCTGAAAAAAGACCATAGTCTCTAGCGTGCCAATATGTTGGATATCCNACGTTATTGGGATGATCTATAATAGTAATTGAAACAGGCTCGTCTTCAATAATACTGTACAATTTGACCCATTCTGATCTTGTTCCCCAAACATCATTTCCTTCCAAACCCCTGCTGCTTATATAGTTACCATTAACACCAGTGTTGTCTAATACTTTCACTTCAGTAGGATTACCCTNTGAATCAACAAAGATTGCCGGTTTTTTTGATGGTAGTTCCATCGCACGAGTAACTCTTACACCAAAAACTCCCTCTTTATTGTCTTTGAAAGATACATCAGTAAGTGCTTTTAGAATGGTTTTTCTTTCAATGATTCTTGTATCAGATTTTTGCGAAAAAGTAAACACTGTACTTTCTTCAAGAATAGGATCTCCATTTATTGTTTGCCATTCACTTCTAGTTTCGATACTTCCTTTTTCATGATTTATATTAACTATTTCAGCATGAACAATTTTACCATAATTTTGAATTTTTTCTNTGGGAATAGCNTTTGAATTATTCCAAAAATCAAGACCATTAACATCACCATAGTTNAACCAATGTCCCATGTGGTGTGGATGATCTACTCGCTCTCCTGGTTTTGGATCAATTGGAAAACCTCTTGTAAGAGTTTTTTCACTTGAGGTTATTAACGGGAATAGAACAGGTTTTGGTAAAGACTCGTCATATAGATAACTCGTGAAATGTGCCCCATTAATTTTTACATCAATTTTATTATTAACTGTATCGTTAATAAAGGCTACCGAAGACTCGTCATCTTCGGTAGCTTTTGGTTGTCCCTCACAATAACTCATAGTAATTGAAAGGATTGAAATTAAGAATAATACCCTAATCATGACAGTAGTTTAGTATTGAAATACTTTACCTCCAGCTAATACATCTTGATTTTTTTCGTCAAAAGTAGCCTTAAGCCCAGTTCTCATTGAAGCCGTAGTCATTATATTAGCTATAGAGTGATTGTAACCAACTTCAACAGGAGCATTTGTTTTCCCTCTGCTGCGTATACACTCTAACCAGTTTAACATATGATTAGAAGTCATATTATCAACTCCGGTATTAGCAGATGTTACAACTTTAGTTTTAATTTCAGATAAAGAGAACTCATCAAGATTATTAGGCTTCATATTCATTTGTTTTGCCATTCTCTCAGTTAAACCCCCATTTGGAGTTACTTTATTTGTCTTCATATTAAGTTCTCCACCGTTGGAATAATANATTTCTTTTGTTCCACCAGCTGAATTTGTAAATCTAGACGAATAAACAACTTGGAATCCAGAATTTTCATTATCTAGTGGACCATAATCAAACACAGCAGTCATGGTATCAAAGTTACTCCTACCATCTTTCCATAAATAAATTCCTCCGTTTGCAGCAACACTCCTNGGGTGAGCAAGACCTGAAAACCAGTGAACTGTGTCTATTTGATGAGCCATCCATTGCCCTGGAATACCTGATGAGAAAGGCCAAAATAATCNGTACTCAAGGTACTTTCTAGGATCCCATTTCTCATATGGTCGGTTCATCAGATATCTTTTCCAGTCAGTATCTGATTCTCTAATATCACTTACTTTGTTTGGATAAACTCTCCATCTTCCAGGTTGGTTTACATTCCAAGTCATCTCAACCATAACAACATCACCAAATGCTCCGGATTTAATATATTTTTCCGCGGCGTGGTAATTCTTTCCACTTCTTCTCTGAGATCCAACTTGAAGCACAATACCCGCATCATTTGCAGCTTTAAGTCCTACACGAGCATCAGCCATTGTTTCAGCAAAAGGCTTTTCGACATAAACATCTTTTTGAGCATTTGCTGCTTGGACTGTATGAAGAGCATGTTGAAAATCTGCAGTTGAAATAATAACGGCATCAATTTTATTCTTGTCATACATTTCTTCATTATTTCTCCAGGTTTTTATTTTGTTACCTGTTTTTTCCTCAAGAAATGCTTTCCCATCCTCTCTTCTTCTGTTCCAAATATCTGAAACTCCTACTATTTGGCAGTTTTGATTTTTAGCATGGTTTTGAAATGCGGGAATTAATGACCCTTTTGCTCTACTTGAAAAACCAACAATTCCAACATTGATTCGATCATTTGAGCCAATAATTCTTCTGTAACTCTCTGCGCTCATTGAGCTAGAAGATGCACTTACACCACTAATACCTGAAATAACTCCAGCGGATAATAGTGAAGCGTCTTTGATAAATTTTCTTCTGTTTGAATGCATTATATTCGATTTTAATTGTTTTGATTAAAGTGTGCGTACACGGGGTATTCTCAAAAGTATGATTTTTTTTAAATTATTGATTAAGTTCTAACACCTTTTTAGTAATAATTTTTAAACTGGGGGTTTACCTAACTTTGTTGTCTGTTCCATTNTAAATATTTAATGCGTGGTTAAGCACCCGGACTACATATTTATTTGCATCGTTTTTTATCATTTCTTTAGATTTATTTTCCAGATTACGAACCGCAAAAGTGAAATCATCAATAACCAAAGCTGATTGAAGTCTTGTCCACTCATTATCAGCATCTAAGCCNTCTGCAAGTTTAGCGATTAAACGATCTGTTTGAAAACCATTTTTCAATAAAGCTCTAGCTGCACCTATGGAAACGTTGATTATTTCATCTTCTATTANTTTTTCTTNTAGAAGAGAAATGGTTGCATCACTTATTTTTTGATCCATATTATATAATCCAATTGCCGCCCTATATCTTACAGCTTCATTAGTATTATTTAAACCATTTAATAAGACTTTTTCTTTATCAGAGGATGATATCACTAATAAATCATTATAAAATTTAGAATCCTCTCTTAAGATTTGATATATAGGTTTATTTTTTGATTTTTCCCAATCACGAACAATTGCTTCCGGGATAAGCCCTACGTCAAGAACTTTCTCCATCCATTGATTGTGAACCTCTCTAAGCTCGATCAATTTGTCTTTATAATCTGGATTTCTTGCCAAATCGTTAAATTCAAATGGATCCATATTTAAATCGAATAAGGATTCCTTAGGTTTAACAGGTGCAACTAGTTGTTTAGCCTCAGGACTAAGTTTTCCATCTTTTTCAGCCTTTCGTAGTTCAGTCATTAATGGGCCACTCTCAGGTGTATTCATAAACTGAATAAAGGGCTTGCTGGGCTCATAATATCTTAAATATTTATAATCTCTTGTTCTGACTCCCCTTTGCATATCATAACGCTCATCCATTCTACCCCTTCCAATGTGAACGTGTTCGGACTCAGGATTTAGTTCTTTTCCAAGAAAAGCATTGCCCTGCATTGTTGAGGGAATTTCAGCATTAGCCAAATTTAGAACAGTTGGGGCTAAATCAATAAAACTAACCAATCGGTTAATTTCATTACCAGGATCGGTAGGATATAGGTTCTTATAGGCTTCTGGGATATAAACAATTAGAGGTACTTTAACACCTGTATCAAAAAGCCAGCGTTTGTGTCGAGGTAAACCGGTTCCATGATCTGAATAAAAGAAAATAATTGTATTATCACTTTGTCCTGCATCCTCCAAATCTTGAAGTAAATTACCTACAACCATATCCATTGTTGCAATATTATCATAATGTCTTGATAATAGCTCCCTAATCATTGGAGTATCTGGATAATAGGGGGGAACATCTATATCATTAGGATCGANNCGAAGGTGTTCAGGTAGCTCTTTTGTATACTGCTCATGCTTTTGTTTACTATTAATACAGCTTTCATGAGTCATTGTCAAATTAAATATTGAAAAGAAAGGCGTATCCATTTGAGATCTATTTTTCCAATGTGCTTGTTTACCTGAATCATCCCATATTTCTCTATTTAAATCAAAATTATAATCCTCCTTTGTATTATTAGTACAATAATACCCCTTACTTCTTAGCACCTCTGGATACATCAATACATCATCTGGTACCCACCCAGCTCTTTTCATCCATGGCTTTGAAGAAGACCTCATATCTAGCGTTCCAAGCGAGGACGGGTACATTCCAGTAATTATAGAATTTCTGGCTGGGGCACAAACGGGAGCATTTGCAATTGCATTAATATATTTAAAACCTTTTGATGCTAGACTATCTAATGTTGGGGTATGCGCTTTATTATCTCCATAGCAGCCAAGGTTAGGACTTATATCTTCGACAGTTATCCAAAGAATATTTGGTGGTTTTGTATTAGTTCTTTCACAACTAGATATTACGCACAGAACTAATATGTAATTAATAAGTTTAATCTTTTTTATCAAAATCAAATTGTTTAGCCCATTTAAAATACTCTTTTTTTAAATATTCTGTCTTTTCTGGTTCTTTTTCTAAAAGATCATTTTCTTCTATAGGGTCTTCTTTAAGGTTATAGAGCTCCCATTTATTTTTGTTTGAAACCAATTTCCAATCTCGATCCCTAATTGCTTTTCCATTCCTCCATTGCCAGAAAATTGGTGTTGCTCTTTCATCATTTTGGTTTTCCCCCTTTATTGCAGATAAAAAACTTTTTCCATCAGCTGGTATTATGTTTTGACCATTTAATATTTTTGGGTATTCCGCTTTTAAGATATCTTGGAAGGTAGGTAAGACATCTATAAAATGTATTGGTGTACTTGCAATAGTGTTTTTATGTTTTATACCTTTTGGCCAAAAAGCAATTAGTGGAGTTTTAATCCCTCCTTCATGACTCCAGTTTTTGTATTCTCTGTATGGAGTGTTGCTTACATTTGCCCAGCTTTTCCCTAAAGATTTCCAGTTGGTTAATGTTCCAATTTCTCCTGTTCCACCACTTAGGTTTACTACCTCACTCGAGCCTCCATTATCTGATGTAAAAACAATAAGCGTATTATCTAATTNCCCCTTATNCTCTAACATAGAAANTATTTTCCCAATATTCTGATCCAGCCGATCAATCATAGCAGCATATACCTCCATTGCTCTGCTTTCCTCGGCTCTCTCANCGTTGCTTAGGCTNCCCCAGTCTTTGTAAGCAGGATCTGATAGTGAGGCATCTTTNGGAATAATNCCAAGTTCTTTTTGTTTTTTAAATCTATCTTGACGAATTTTTTTATANCCAATACTATANCGGTCTTTATATTTTTCAATATCCTCTGGCCATGCCATTAGGGGGTCATGAGGTGCNGTATAGGCNAGGTAAAGAAAAAAAGGTTTTTTCTCNTCAATCTTATTAATCCAATTAAGCGCATAATTTGTAAAAACATCTGTGGTATAAAAATCCTTTGACTTGGGAGTANATGGATTAAAAACTTNTCCTTCGATTACCCAATTTCTGTAGGTTGTAGGGCTTCTTTTCATCCAACCTTTTTGAGCTGGTTGACCTTCNCCAGTTCTTTTTACTCCTGGATTAAAATGATTAGATGCACCATCTAAAAGCCCACTGTAATGATCAAATCCTCTCGTAATCGGGTTTTCTATACTGTGATGTTTTCCAGACCAAAAAGTTGTATAACCGGCTGATTTAAATAGTTCTCCTAAAGTAATAGCATTTTNCATTTTNAGTCTAAAGGTCTGATGATAGCCAATTTGCTGAGAATATAAACCTGTTAAAATACAAGCCCTAGATGGAAAACATTTTGAAGTATTATAGGCGTTNGTAAACCTNACCCCNTCAAAAGCTAAACGATCAATATTTGGAGTTTCAATCTCACTACCATAAGCTCCTATGTCTGAGAACCCCATATCATCAACAAGTATTAAGATGACATTTGGNGGTTGTAAAGCAATAGGTGANTTATNACATTTTGTAAAAATTAGAANAAGAATTAATGNAATNGTTAGGATGCAATTTCTATAATTCACGAATCTTAATATTTTTAAACTTNACATCACCNGGACCATGGTCTTGTAATAAAATCCTTCCACTNATTCCAACACCAAATCCTTGATGTTTAGCATACTTNCTTTTNTGGATTAAATTTTTAAAAGTTTGTGAAAAGCGNTCATATTCAACNACTTTAATATTATTAATCCAATGCTCTACATGNCCTCCTTTAACAAATATTCTTGCCCTNTTCCAGCTACCAGANCTATTTGCTCTTATATTATCTCGATTTTTTTCAGATAAATTTTCAGCAGCTATTAAATCATATAGNGAACCAATTGTTCTATTACCACCTACTCCTTGACTATGATCNGCNTGTTTCTTGTCTAATACTTGGAATTCTAAACCTATACCCCTTCCATCGCCNTTTTNAAGTGCATCTACAAAATATTTTACTCCGCTGTTTCCTCCCTCNTGAANTAAAAANTCAACTTCTAGTTCAAAATCACNAAATTTTTTAAGNGTTACNATATCACCTGCGGTATTTGGGTCTCTTTTNNTTTTATGTTTTGGAAAGTGAATTGTTCCATCNNCGATTGAAATTATCTGATTTGGAAAATCACTTTTCTTAGCTGNTTTCCATCCTTTTGATGTTTTTCCATCCCAAAGAAGCANCCANCCTTTACTTTTNTCNTCANNNGTTAATGTATTTTTTAANTAACTTATTTGTCTGGCATAAGGCATNNTGGGTGTTTTTCTAGACTCAAGATCTTCAGTAACTATTNTTATNTTTTTCCACTTTATAGTTTTTCCTTCAAGNTCTTTTCCCTTGATGGAATGAACCTGAAGTGCTATGAAACCTTCAGAGGTCATATCATCTACTAGATTTGAACATTGAATTCCATTAATGAAAGTTTTAATTGAATTACCAATTGCTTCAATTCTGACCTTATTCCAGTAACCATTTCTAAATGCACCACTTCCATTTTTATTCATCGTAAGTGGGTATAACCATCCTCTTCTTCCCTCATCGTAAATTCCACCAGTCCATGCTCTTTCACTTGTATCTAGCTCCGATTGATATCCGTGAACTCTACCGTTCCTATAACTTTTTATAGAATTTGATCTAAATTGAATACCTGAGTTTAGACCAGGTGATACAAGAACCTCAACTTCAAAAATGAAATCTGAATATTTTTTTTTCGTACACAAAAAAGTATTTGGTGTGCCAGTTCGAGAAGTGCCTACAATGGCATCATCTTCAATTGTGTATTCAGCAGTTCCATTTTTTATTTCCCATCCAGATAAGTTTTTTCCGTTGAATAGTTTTTTCCAGTCAGATTGTGCCTCAACCCCAAAAGAAAAGATTATCGATGTAGCTATTAACAGTAGTTTAGTAAAAATTTTAAATTTGTCTCTCATTTTAGAACAATTAATTATTTGAAAATTGTGNGCGCACACAAATGTAACGTCTTAAAGTTTAATCAAAAAATTATTAAGTGAAAATAAAACTAGTCATTCTAATATCTATAATTGTATATAGCTGCAATATTCCCGCTAAAGAAAATCTGAAAAAACCTAATATAATATTTATGATGTCTGACGATCACACAAGTCAGGCCTGGGGAATTTATGGAGGTGTTTTAGAAAAATACGCAATTAATAAAAATATTAAACGCTTGGCAGCCGAAGGANTGGTCTTGGAAAATGCTTTCTGTACAAATTCTATTTGTGTGCCTAGCCGCGCATCAATTCTTACTGGACAATACAGTCATAAAAACCAAGTTTATACGCTAACTGATGCTCTTCAACCCGATCAACCTAACGTCGCAAAGATTNTAAGTAAATCAGGATATCAGACTGCTTTANTAGGAAAGTGGCACCTTAAAAAACAACCTTCAGGATTTGACTATTTCAAGGTACTTCCTGGTCAGGGAAGATATAATAATCCANTATTGAAAGATATTCACAATTGGGAGGATGGNAATAAAGGTGGAAAAGTATATGAAGGTTTTTCGTCAGATGTCATAATGGATGAGTCAATCAAATGGTTAGATAGNCGNAATAAAGACAAACCCTTCATGTTAATGACTCATTTCAAAGCCACCCACGAGCCATTTGATTATCCTGATCGTTTTAAGGATTTATTTAAGGGGGAAAATTTACCTGAACCTGAATCTTTACTTGATTTTTATCCCGGTGAATCAGGTAGAACTTTTGAAGGGCAAATCCTTGAAATATTAACTGAGCGTTGGAGGAGTGCAACTCAGGCAAAAAGTAATAGATATCCTGGTTTACCATTTGATACTCAAGGATTAGATTCTATTCAAGTCAGAAAAAAAACATATCAAAAATTTGTCAAAGATTTTTTGAGATGTGCAGCTGCGATTGATGATAACATTGGTAAAATGCTCGACTATTTAAAGGAAAACAATCTAGCAGATAATACAGTAATAATTTATACTGCAGATCAAGGGTATTTTCTTGGTGAGCACGGTATGATGGATAAAAGAATGTTTTTGGAAGAGTCTCTTCGAATGCCTTTTGTAATAAAGTATTCTAAAGAAATCCCCGCCAACAAAAGAATAGATGATATTATATTAAACATTGACTTTCCTTCATTACTATTAGATTATGCAGGTGTCTCACAACCGGATTCATTTCAAGGAAAGAGTTTCAGGTCCAATCTTATGCTTAAAACCCCTTCAGATTGGCGAAAGAGTATGTACTATCGCTATTATGCTCATGCTGAAAACCGTCCTTCTCATATGGGTATTCGAACTAATCGACATAAATTAATTTTTTACTACGGTCATCCATTGGGTTTAAAGGGTACATACACAAAAAAAACCACACCTCCAGCTTGGGAATATTATGACTTGGAAAATGATCCTATGGAGTTAAGTAATCAATACAATAATTTTGAAAATAAGAAAATTATCTCTCAATTAAAAAGAGATTTGTTAAACCTAAGAACCAAGTTAGGCGATGAAAAAACTGACTCAGATGAGTTAAAAGACATTCTTGAAAATCATTGGGAATAAAAATTACTTAATCAAACATAGCCTTGCAACTGTAATAATTTATATTATTTTTGAATCTTTAGTATTCGAACACACAAATCAAAAATAGACTATTAATTCAATGAAAAGAATTAAAATAAATACTAACCTGAATTTATACTTTTTATTTACACTGTTATTTGTAACAGTCAATTTTTTTGCACAAAAAAACACCTCTAAAAAACCCAACTTTATTGTGATTTTGACTGATGACCAAAGTTGGGTTGGAACATCTTT
>NHFW02000020.1 GCA_002171295.2 Flavobacteriaceae bacterium TMED121 | reverse complement strand
TGGGTGAATTTGAATATGATCATAGTGCATTCATTGGACATCAAATTAATAAGAAAGAGTTTGAAGATTTAAAAAAAATCTATTTGAACCATGTGGAAATACTTTGGAATTTACCAAAACCTTAATGCATTTATTTTTTATAAAGATTATTAACAGTGAAAAAAATATCAATTAAAAATAAAATTTTTATTATTTTTTATATTTTCAATTTTATTATCTCAGAAAATTATAATATATATTATTATGAACTATAGCTATGGAAGATTTAAAAAAGAATGCTTCAATTATCACTTCTTTAATATTTCATATAGCTATGTTAGATAATATTCTCTTAAGAAAAAAATAAACTTAATGATAGATATTAATACATTTTCAAAATTAGAACTGAGGGTTGGGACTATCGAAGAAGCTCTCAGCTTTGATGAGGCAAAAAAGTTAGCCTATAGATTAAAAATAGATTTTGGTCCTTATGGAAAAAAATGGTCCAGCGCACAAATTGCAAATAATTACTCTAAGGAAGAATTAATTGATAGACAAATTATAGCTGCGATGAATTTAGGAGCAAAGAAAATTGGTAATTTTCATTCTGAAGTGCTTGTACTTGGGGTTGATGATGATGAAGGCAATGTTACTCTTTTGGAGCCTGATAATAATATTATAAATGGAGCGAAAGTAAATTAATATATAATTAAAAATATTTGTATATTACAAATATGGAATTTGGTGAATTATTAAATCAGCTTTTAATTGATCTTCAGTCTTTGTTTCGCAAGTCTTTTAAAAAAAGCAAAATTACACTTTCTCAAATAACTCTAATTACCTCTATCCCTTTAAGAGGATTAGATATGACATCATTATCTAAAAAAATAGGCGTTGACAACAGCACCTTAACAAGACTTATTGATTTATTGGTAAAAAAAGAATTATTAGTGCGCATTAACAATCCTAAAGATGGTAGATCAAAATTGATATTGTTAACGACAAAAGGTGTGAGTTTCAAGCGGGAAGTTGAAAGTAAAATTGACAAAATAGGAAAAGAAATCCATACAAATAATAATTTAGATAAGTATGACCAGTCAAAGGATTTTCTTAATGCTTTGCATTGGGAGATAAATAAAGCAAAGTTAAAATAATTGCATAATACAATTAAATCTGAAGATATTTTATATTGGTATTTTAAAAATAAAAATAAAAGAAATATGCCTTGGAGGCTTACAAGTGATCCATATAAAATATGGGTTTCTGAGATTATGCTTCAACAGACTCAGGTAAAAACTGTAATTCCNTACTATAAAAAATGGATAGAGGCTTTCCCAAATATAAAATCCGTTGCTAAATCTAGCCTCGATATTCTTTTAAAACATTGGGAGGGTTTAGGATATTATAGTAGATGTAGAAATTTCTATAAAGCTGCAAAAATAATTAATAAAGTTTATGGTGGGGTTATTCCTAAGGATTATCATGATTTTTTGTCCCTTCCTGGCGTTGGCGAGTATACTGCNGGCGCTATATTTTCAATAGCTTTTAAAGAGAAAACCCCTGCAGTTGATACTAATATAAATAGAGTATTATATCGNATAATAGGCTTAAAAAAACAATCAAAATATAACAATACTAGAATGTTACTTTTGTTAAATAGAATGTTGAATTGTAATGAGCCTGGAAATATAAATCAGGCATTAATGGATATTGGCAGTTTATTCTGTAAATCAAAAATACCAACATGTAGTGATTGTATATTTATTAATAATTGCAAGGCTTATCAATCAGGAAATCCAGAAAACTATCCTCATGCTAAGAGACAAAAAAAAATTAGAAAAATTAAGTTATCAGCTGCAATAATAACTCATAATGGACTATTGTTAATAAAAAAAAGAACTGCTAGTAATTTGTATAAAGGATTTTGGCATGTTCCATTAGTAGAAATTGATGAGCGATATAATACAAAAAAAATAATCAATAAATATAAGGAACAGTTTCAATTAAAATTGATTCACAAATCAAAATTAGGATCCATAAAGCATATTTTATCTCATAGGTTGATGAGTGTGGATATTTCAAGTTATGAAATATGTAAATACGAAAAAGAGTTAGATAATTATAAATGGGCATCAAATAAAGAATTGTTAGATCTTCCTTTTTCGGTTATGGATAGAAAGATACTAGAATTTTATATATCCAGTTAAATAGTGATAGAATTATTGAGTTATTATAATATTGTGCTATGCTTGCACTTAGTAAGCATGTTTCTATGGTTATGCTCTGTCATATATGTTTTATTTCATGTGTTTCTATTTACCAAGGATAATGAACATAAAATAAAATATTGTATAAATAAGATAGAAATGCCATCTTCTTTTTTAGTCCCCTTATCAGGGTTTCTATTGTTGATTGAAAATATATCTCCTTTTTGGCAATTATTATATGTTGCAAAAATAATACTAGCACTAATTGCATTTATTATTACAATATATTGTAGGCAATTATTAGAAATTAATACAATAAAAACACAAAGAAAGAAAATAATAAATTATAATCTTATAATATTAATTATATTATTGATGATTATTTTAATTGTAATATACAAATAAAATGAAAGAACATGAATTTTCAGATGTTGTTTGGTATAAAAAAAGAGATTTAATATATCTTGATAAGATTGTTCCTAAAAACAGGATTAATTTGAATTCATCTATATTTATTATTTCTTATTATTCTGAATGGTGTCCCAATTGTCATTATGATTCAAGAGTACTAGTAGAAATATTTAATCACTATAAAAATAGAAATATCAAATTTGAATTAATAATGATGTATGCTTCATTTGAAGCGTCGCATTCTTTTGTTAAGGCTAATGATCTTGAGATGTCATTTCAAATGGGAGAATTGTTAGAAAAAAATGACGAATTATTAATAGGGACTTATTTTACAAAATTTAAATTAGAAATCAATGATACAAGAAAATGGGGCGTCCCATTGCATTTGGTTTTAGGAGTTAAAAAAGATATAGTAGGTATTATTAAAGGAGAAATTATTAAAGAGAATTTGGTTGAATATTTAAATGAGTGAAAATAACTACCCAGTAACCTCAGTATCATAAATCTCCTCAAACTCATCAGTATTAATCATTCTAATAGCATCCCAGGTTAATGCAGTGCAGGCTTTCGCGCATAACTGACAACCAATACATTCATCATGTCTAACTTGGACAGGTGGTATAGGAATCCCATATTTTTCAGTTGGNACAGGCTCAATACAATCAACAGGNCAAAACGGTATACATACTTGGCAGCCTGTACAGTTATCTTCATCAACAACTGCTACAGATTTTGGTCTCTTCTTTTTAAATCCAACTTTTGACGCTGGTTCACCAACTGATTTGTAATGTTCGTAATTGTAATCTTTTGCCATAATAAATTATTTGATAGGATTGAATTTAATAGAATTATCTTTTTATGCGCAAATGACTTTTTGCTACGAAAAAAATACGCTAATTTTATNCACGTTTGGAAAATAAAANTTTNAGGATAAATGACATATATTATTGCAGATCCCTGTGTTAGTACGTGCGATACGGCCTGTGTTGAGGTTTGCCCGGTAGATTGCATTCATGGCCCTGATGATATATCAGGTTCGGGCGAGGAGGCAAAAATAGATGGATTTGTTCCAGATGGAAAGCAATTGTATATAGACCCTGATGAATGCATAGATTGTGGAGCTTGTGAGCCAGAATGTCCAGTTGAAGCTATTTTTGAAGAGACTGAAGTTCCCGATGAATGGAATAAATATATAAAAATAAATTATGATTGGTTTGGAAGGGAATATCTAGAGCAGTAANAAAGTACTTAATTTTAGGTTTAACGGCTATTGGTGATGTAATAGCCGTTTTTTTTAAGAGGGTTAAATGAATAATAAAGAGGTTGCTGAATTATTAAAAAAAATAAAATATCCTGGATTTAGCAGAGATATTGTTTCATTTGGTATGGTTGAGGGTATATCAATTGAAAAAAAGAATATAACTATTAAGCTAAAAATATCTTCTAGTCANCAAGAGAAAAAAGATCAAGTAAGATCTGATGTTATTGATANATTAGAGAAAGTAGGATATTTTAGTGTAATTCAGGTAGATTTTCATGAATCAGATAAAAATAAAAAAAATGAATCTACTAAAAACTTAATTCCAGGAAGTGCGATAANCGGTGTAAAAAATATAATTGCTGTGGCNAGCGGTAANGGTGGAGTTGGCAAATCAACAGTTTCAGCAAATTTAGCATTATCTTTTCGNGATTTAGGATACAAGACAGGATTGTTAGATCTTGATATTTATGGACCATCCCTTCCTATAATACTTGGAATTAACGATCAGCCTGAAATGACAGATCAAAAAAAACTTATTCCATTAAATCATTTAAAAATGAAAATAATGAGCTTTGGATTTATAAGCGGGAATCAAACACCGGTAATATGGAGAGGCCCATTGGTNTCNAGAATGACAGAGCAATTTTTTGGTGATGTAGTATGGGGAAATTTAGATGTGTTAATACTTGATCTTCCACCTGGGACTGGAGATATCCAGTTAACATTGACGCAAAAATTAAAATTAAGAGGGGCAATTATTGTAACTACGCCGCAAGACCTTGCGCTGGCAGATGTTAGAAAAGGTGCAGATATGTTCAATAAGGTTCATACTCCAATTATTGGAGTTATAGAAAATATGTCAGGACTTTTTTTACAGGGGAGCGTTGATTCTAATAGTGAGCTTACTATNGAAGATCAAAAAGTAGATATTTCANCTGATGGTAGATTTGGAATTCGAATTGATTTATTTAAAAAAGGTGGAGGCAAGGATGAGAGTGATAGATTAGGAGTTCCATTGCTNGGAGAATTGCCTATTTCTCAAGATATAATGGAAGCTACAGATTCAGGGAGACCTATAGTCGAATATAGCCCTAATTCATCAATAGCTACTTCATTTAAGGAAATTGCAGAAAAAATTAGCAAATCACTAAAGGATGTTTGATCATTTTTTAGATATAATTGTATTGATTTTCTTTGGCTATGCAATTACATATCCAATATTATTATCACTAGCGCCATTAAAATCAATTGATATAGGTTTTTACAGATTCAATCTAGGCTTATCAATTATTATAGGTTCTNTAGGTGTTGCAGCATTTTATTTTAGCTCTGATGAGTCTTTTATAAAAATAATGAATATTATTTGGCTTAGTCTTTTAATAGTTTTTACAGCAATGAAATGGAATGCTGAAAAAATTAGCAATAGGATAATTAATTTAATTTCTTTTTTTGGTATTATTTCANTTNGTTTCNTATTAAANGAATTTTTNCCTGAATTAAATATAGGAATAGTTTTTTTATCAGTTTTAATTGGNTCATTTATTACTTCAGCTGTTTTTTATTCAATGATATTGGGCCATTGGTATCTTAATGTGATTGAATTNCCTATTAAATTTCTAAGGAATGCTACNTTTTGTCTTACAGNTGCATTGNTAGTTAGGATTATATGGGATATTTATTTTATTTCTACAAACACAATTACCGATGCTTACGGATTGAATTATAGCCTGTGGTATTTTTTAATACAATTTGANGGGTTTTTACTGATGATAGCAATAGTGATAGGCACTCTATTCCCATTAATAATCAATTTTTTTGCATTTAAAACCATCAAGCTTCAAGCGACGCAAAGCGCAACAGGCCTTTTGTATGTATCGATAGTTTCAATTCTATTTGGGGATATGATATTTAAATTTTATTTATTTCAATATGGGCTTACTCTTTGAATCAATTTTATTGTAGTAAATGTGAAAAAACTTTTTCGGACGGTAACAAAGACTATTGTAAAGATTGTAATAATAATTTAATTATTCTTGATCCAGAGTTTTTAAATTGCCCAGTTTGCGGTTGTAAAAATTTATACGTAAAAAAAAATTTTAATCAATTATTAGGGTGTTTTATTATTTTTATCGGGGCTGTATTAGTCCCATTAACTTATGGAATCAGTCTTTTAGTGTTGGCTTTATTCGATTATTTGCTTTTTAGAAGAGTTGAAGATTGCTTGCAATGCTATAAATGCAAACTGGAATTTAGAGGTGCAAATTTTACAGGAAGATTTGACCCTTTTGATCATCATATTGCTGAATTATATGAAAAGTAATATAATTTGTGATAGAGTTTCATTACAGTTAATTTCGCGAGCCTATTCAAATAATAATAAATGAATAAAATTTCAAGAGAAGAAATAAGCCATGGAATTGTACCTAATCATATTGCAATTATTATGGATGGCAATGGAAGGTGGGCAAAAGATAGGAGGCTTCCAAGGTTTGCTGGTCATAATGAAGGTATAAATTCCGTAAGAGAGATTGTTAGAATATGCGGGGAAATTGGAGTTGAATATTTAACTCTTTATACGTTCTCTAATGAAAACTGGTCCCGACCAAATAAAGAAGTATCTGCAATAATGAATTTGTTAATGAAAACTATTTCAAAAGAAATATCTAATCTTCATAGAAATAATGTTCGCTTCAATGCTATTGGAAGCCTTGATGCGTTACCAAAAAATTCTCTTCAAGGAATAAAGCGTGGAATTGAAAAAACAAAAGAAAATACTGGGTTAAATTTGACACTTGCTTTGAGCTATGGAGGCAGGCAGGAACTATTAAGGGCAATAAAGAGTATCATTCAAAAAGTAACATCAGAATTGATTAAATTAGATGACATAAATGAAGATGAAATAATGAACGAGCTGTATACAAAAAATATGCCCGACCCAGATTTATTGATAAGAACTGGAGGAGAAAAAAGAATTAGTAATTTTTTATTATGGCAAATAGCATATACTGAATTATANATGACAGATACTTTTTGGCCAGATTTTAGAGAAGATTCTTTATTGAAAAGTATTTTAGATTTTCAAAATCGCCAAAGAAGGTTTGGAAAAACAGGAGATCAAGTGCAATAATGAGGATTCTTTTTTTAATTTTTTCTTCGGTATTGCTTTTTTCTCAGTCTCAGCAATCTTTTATTCTTAATAAAATAAATATTGAAGGAAATTCATCTACAAGCAAAAATATGGTATTATATACGGCCGGTATTCAAGAAGGGCAAAAAGTGTCTGCTGATGATTTTAGGAGGTCAATAAAAAGATTATGGCAATTAGGCGTTTTCGATGATGTACAGATTTATTTTGACGGTGAATCTGATAAAGGAATTGCCATAACTATCGAAGTGAGTGAATCTCCCGCATTAGATCAAGTCATTTTTATCGGAAATAAAAAAATTAAAGAAAAAAAGCTTATCGAAGAGTTAGAATTTCAAAAAGGGATGAGGATAAAACCTAGTTTTATATCTAGCTCTATTAAAAAAATAAAAAAATTATATTTAGAGGATGGTTATTACTTAGCTGAGATAAATGCAGAGCTCAAAGCAAAATCGGAAGATAAAAAAGATATTATTTTTAGGATTAAAGAGAATCAGAAAATCAAAATTAAAGATGTGGTAATAGAAGGAAATAAAAATCATTTTGGCTGGCTTGCAACAAGAAGTTGGCTTCCATTGCCATTAGCTATAAAAAATAAGATTTCATTAAATAAGCTTCGCAGCCAATTAAAAGAAACAAAAATTCGCACCTGGTGGAGAGTTTGGGCTTCGGCATTTGAAGAAGATAAATTTGAAGAAGATCTCGAAACATTGAAAAACTATTATTATGATGAGGGTTATAGAGATTTTGTTATAACAAATGATTCTATTTATTTCGATCCAGACAAAGAGGGTCTAATTGTTAAAATTGAAATTGATGAAGGGTCTCAGTATAAATTTAGAAATTTTTCTTGGGAAGGAAATGATTTATACGATACAGAACTGTTGATGGATGTGTTGGATATAGAAAAAGGAGACACTTATAGTAAAACAGCATTTGATGAATCTGTTTTTCAAAATGTTCAGGGCCTATATATGGATAGAGGGTATTTATATAGCTCTATTGAGCCATTTTTTACTCCGGTTGGAGANAATGAAATGGATGTCCATTTTTCTATAACTGAGAATAATGAAGTATATGTAAGAAATATAAATATTTATGGCAATGANAAAACAAGAGAAAATGTAATTAGAAGAGAACTAGATGTATACCCTGGCGATCTTTTTAGGCGGACATTGCTCATGAGAAGCATGAGAAAATTACATGTTTTGAATTATTTTGACCCAACAACTTTATCTCCTAATGTAGTCCCTGTTGATGANGATGAAATTGATCTAGATATTTCTTTAGCTGAAAAATCATCAGATAAGGCTAGTGCGAATATTGGGTTTACCGGTATATATGGCATGACTGGAGGAGGNAANCTAGAGTTTAATAATTTTGCTGGAAAAGGTCAAATTTTATCAATTGGGTTTGATGTTGGTACTCAAATTTCTGTTTATAATTCCTATGGTGAGCCGGGGAAATATGAAAGCTTTCATTTGAGGTTTGTTGACCCTATGTTTAATGATACTCCAAATAGAGTTGGATTTTCTCTTTTTTATCAATTTAGAGGTCAAGGTAATTCATATTATTTTTATCCTTTTGATCAGCTAAGGAGAGGTGGCTCTCTTCAATGGGGAAGAAGATTGAAATGGCCTGATGATTATTTTAGAGCTTGGTGGGANCTTGAATATATTCAAAATGAATATATGGGNGANGAAGAAGTGCTTAATGANTATATTGGCAACTTTCGTAAATCTACTGGAATTAGTGTTTCACAATCAATAAGTAGNAATAGTATTGATAGAGCAGAATTCCCTACTCAAGGGTCAAGTGCCTCATTGATTTCAAAATTTTCTGGGGGAGTAATTGGCGGTGATGAGCATTTCCATAAACATGTTTTGACTTTAGACTGGTATACACCTACATTCTGGAAATTTGTATTAACAAGTTCTTTAAAAATTGGCACAATCAAGATGCTTGATGTAAAAAATAGCAATCGATGGATTCCTCCATATGAGCGATTTATTATGGGAGGGAATGGAATTCCATATGGGACCATGCTGAGAGGTTATCCTGATAATTCAGTTGGACCATTAACATCCCAAGGTAGAAGCGTTGGTGGAAATACCATGATGAAATATACTACGGAATTTCGCTTCCCTTTTTCTGAGAANCCTGTAGTATATGGAATGATNTTTGCTGAAGCTGGTAGCGTATGGAATGATTCTCAATTAATGAATTCACTCGCTTTATCAAGNAAAAATCCACTAGACTTAAAAAGATCTGCTGGGATTGGAATACGTTTTTTTATGCCAATGATTGGAATGCTTGGATTTGATATGGGGTATGGTTTTGACGATATTTCTGGAGATAGAAAACCGCAAGGATGGGAATATACTATAATTTTTGGAAGATAATTTTAATAGAAGGAGGTAACTGTGATTCGAAGAACAGTCACAATAATTAGCANATTGATATTTATTTTACCAGCAACNATGTTTGCGCAAAATAAATTTGGGTTTGTACAATCTGATCGTATTAGAGCTGAATATGAAGAATTCAAAGAGGCGGAAGGGCAGCTCATGTTAGAATATCAGCAAATTAATGCTCAATTTAATTCTATGGTAGTTCAGCTTGACAGTATCAAGCAGNCATTTGAGACGCAGCGTCTAATGAGCAGTCCAGATTGGAGAAAAGAAAAAGAAGCTGAAATTCAATCAAGAGAAGCTTCAATTCAAAAATTTCAGGTTAGCATGGTAGGGCCCGAAGGAGAGCTTTCCAGAAGACANCAACAGCTAGAATTTGATATTTTATCTAAAGTAAAAAGAGCTGTAGATAAAGTTGCAGCATCAAAAAAGATGGATTTTATCATTGATGGTTCAACCTCTTTACTNTANGGNAATCCAACTCATGACCTTACAGATGATGTTTTATTTGAACTNCGCAAGTATAAGGTTTCTGATAAAAAAGAGACGNAAAAATAATTTTATAAAAAGAGAATNAATTTTGGCTATTCTCAGAGATATTGCAGATTTGATAGGGGGCAAAGTGATAGGCAATGAAGATTTACCTATCACAGGCGTTTGNACTATTCAAAATGGAAAATTAGGTTCAATTACTTTTATTGCAGGTTCAAAATATAGCAAATATCNTCACTTGACAAAAGCTTCCGCAATTATTGCTAGCGATGTGAATTTCATAATAGACAATGGAATCCTTGTAGATGACCCTCAGTCTTCCATAATTAAAGTGCTTAATTTTTTTAATCCTCCAATGCTTACAAAGGAAGGAATTCATGATACAGCAATAATTGGAACTAATGTTAATCTAGGGGAGAGTGTCAGTATTGGTCCTTACACTGTTATACAAGAAGATTCAATTATTGGAAGCAATGTTATTATTGGGGCTAATAATTGTATTGGAAATAATGTAGTTGTTGGCCCCAANACAATAATAAAAAATAATGTTGATTTATATGCAAATACTTTAATTGGCAAGAGAACTATTATTCATTCGGGCTCAGTTATTGGTGCAGATGGTTATGGTTTCGTTACAAAAAATGATCAGCATATTAAAATACCCCAGACTGGAAAGGTATCTATTGGCAATGATGTAGAAATTGGTGCAAATTGCACGATTGATAGAGGGACAATAGATGATACAATAGTTGGAGATATGTGTAAGCTTGACAATGGAATACAAATTGGGCATAATGTTTCAATTGGCAGAGGCTGTTTATTGACAGCTCATGTTACAATAGCTGGCAGTACTTCTGTTGGAGAGTTTTGTGCTTTTGGCGGACAATCTGGCGCTATTGATCATGTAAAAATCGGAGATAAAGCGATATTGGCGTGTTATACTGTAGCAATGAAAGATTTACCGGGAGGAAAAACTTATTCTGGTTCTCCAGCTAGAGAGATAAAAGAAAAGAATCGTAGAGATGCCGTATTTATCGAGGTAAATAGATTAAAAAAACGGATTAAAGAATTAGAATTAAAATTTAATTAATTAGTTATGAGTCAAATCAAATATCAAAGAACAATTGCTTCTGAAGCTTCATGTACCGGAGTCGGTCTTCATACTGGAGTTGAGACAACTATAACATTTAAGCCAGCACCAGAAGATTTTGGTATTCGCTTCAAAAGAATGGATGTTGAGGGTTGTCCCGAAATTAAAGCAGACATTGACCATGTGGTGGATATTTCTAGAGGAACAACAATTGAACAAAATGGTGTTAGGATTCATACGGTTGAACATGCCCTTGCTGCCTGCGTTGGCATTGGGCTTGATAACGTTTTAATTGAATTGAGCGAAAAAGAGCCTCCTATTATTGATGGTAGTGCCGTTGACTATGTTGAAGCATTATTAAAAGCAGGCATGGTCAAACAGAATGCTCCTAAAAACTATTTACATATTGATGAAGCTGTTGGATATACAGATCCTAAGCGTGGCGTAGATATTCACATAATGCCATCCGATCAGTTTAGAGTTACATTTATGTTGGATTATGATATTAAAACACTTGGCACTCAGTTCACAACAATTGATGAAGTTGAAAAGAACTTTGCCACTGAGATTGCGCCAGCCAGAACTTTTTGTTTTTTAAGTGAAGTTGAACATTTAAAAGAAGAGGGATTAATAAAAGGTGGAAATTTAGATGGCGCTATTGTGATTGTTGATAAGGAGATTGACGAGCAAGAAGCTAAAAAACTCGAGAAGCTTTTTGGAATAAAGAAGGAAGTCACTTTGGGGTCTAATGGAACGTTAGGTGGAAAAGAGTTTAGATTTGATAATGAACCTGCTCGTCACAAAGCTTTAGATTTAATTGGAGATCTTGCGCTCTTAGGCATGCCATTGCAAGGACATGTTATTGCCTCAAAGAGTGGACATGCTGCAAATGTTGAACTAGTGAAAAAAATTAAAAGAGTATATGAGAAAAAAATTATTCAGCAATTGCCCTCAAAAAATGTAAATAAAAATACTATGTTTGATATTAATTCTATTTTAGGATTGTTGCCACATAGATATCCCTTTGTTCTTGTTGATAGAATAGTAGACATAGTTCCCAATGAAAGCTTGACAGCATTTAAAAATGTAACTTTTAATGAGCCATTTTTTCAGGGACATTTTCCTAACCAGCCTGTTATGCCCGGAGTATTAGTATTAGAGGCCATGTGCCAAGCTGGTTGTTTTTTAGTATTAAATAGTGTTGAAAACCCAATGGGAAAAAATATGTTCTTTTCCTCTCTTTCAGATGCAAAATTTCGTCATCCAATCATTCCTGGCGATAGATTAAGATTTGAAATGAAGTTAGTAAAGTTTCGACTTGGGACTGCCCTGCTTGATGGAAAAGCATATGTCGATGATAAACTAGTTGCAGAAGGACTTTTGAAGGCTACAGTTGTAGATCGCGTAGGGATTTAGTCCCATTTCTATTCATTCTAGTTCAATTATTTCAGAAAAAGCCCAATTAGGTAAAAATGTGAGCATTGGCGCATTTAACGTTATAGAAGATCATGTTATAATTGGAGATAATACTTCTCTAGGAAATTATAATACTATTTCTACTGGGACTATAATAGGAGCAAATTGTAAGATCTTTCATAATAATTCTATTGGTGAGGCGCCACAGGATATGAAGTATAATGGTGAAAAAACACTAGCGATTATTGGGGATAATGTTACAATTAGAGAATTTGTAACAATAAATAGGGGAACTTCGGCCCTAGGCGAAACACGAGTTGGAGATAATGTTTTACTTATGGCCTGTACTCACGTAGCACATGATTGCATAGTGGGTGATAATACAATTATGGCAAACCTTGCTACTTTGGGTGGCCATGTAGAGGTTGGCGAATGGGTAAATATTGGCGGTGGCGTTGTTGTGCATCAATTTGTAAAAATAGGAGAACAGTCTCTTATTGGTGGTGGTTTTTGCGCAAAGCAAGATATTCCTCCTTATATCATTGTAGCTGGACATCCATTGAGATTTATTGGAATAAATAAAATTGGCCTAGAAAGAAGAGGGTATTCCAGTGAAGCACGATTATTAATTAAAAAAGCCTATAGAGAA
Organism: Flavobacteriaceae bacterium TMED121; assembly: GCA_002171295.2. Classification (GTDB taxonomy): domain Bacteria; phylum Bacteroidota; class Bacteroidia; order Flavobacteriales; family Flavobacteriaceae; genus UBA8316. The sequence continues at coordinate 12,205 of NHFW02000020.1, read as the reverse complement.
TATTTTATTTCAAAAAAGAATCGCGGCCAAGCTCTTGCTATAATAAAAAACAATTTTAAGCACTCAGAAGAAATAGAAAAAATTATAAATTTTATAGAATCTAGTAATCGTGGAATTGTTTAATTGATTTGCACTTTTTTTCGTGAAGAAAATTAGATTCTTATTTTTTTTTACAATAGTCTATTCTCAATGGGCTTCCTTTGATAATAATAATTTAAATTTAGATGATAAAAACACGGTAAATAGTTTTGCCGCAGCTATAAGCACTTTTAATGTTTTACCTATTGATAAAACTGATAATTTTTCACTAGGATCAATAATCGTGGGTGGTGTAAATAATAATTATTATGCCCCTATTTTTTATGGGCAAACTAGATTGACATGGAATTTATTTTTGAGAGGAAGAATGTCAGTTTTCTCATCAAACAAAAAAGCTGTGCAATTATTTGGATGGGGCCTATCATTAAACCCTAATAAGGAAGAATCATTAGCAAATTGGTTAGTTTCATTTGATTCAGGTTTCCTAAGCGCCCATAATCAAATTGACCTTTCTGCGATGAAGTTTTCTGTTGATCGTCTTACAAGACATAATGGTAAAATTCGATATTTTTATGGATTTTCATTAAACCTTTTATCTTGTTCGTCTTTTCAGCAAGATAGTGGAGATTTTGTAAGAAATCAATTGCAATCAAATCATATTAATATTGGAACTTTAATGCAGATTGGAGAATTGAACTTTATACCTAACTTATCAATTGGTAATAAAATAAATTATCTATCAATATCGCTATCAAAAAATATTTAATATGAAAAAAATTTCTATCTTAGGCTCAACAGGTTCAATTGGAGTTAATGCTTTAAATGTAGTAAAAAACCTTGATTATGATATTGTTGCTTTAAGCGCATTTAGCAATGTTGATCTTATTATATCTCAAGCAAAAGAATTTAAACCAGATGTTATTTCTATTGTAGATAAGCTTGCTGCAAAAAAAGCAAAAGAAGCCTTACAGGGTTTACCTATTGAAGTATTAGATGGAAGACAGGGCTTGCTTGAAATAGCAGGAAGAAAAAATGTAGATATGGTATTAAATGCTTTAGTAGGATCGTCAGGAATGCAACCAACATTAAATGCCATTAAATCTGGAGTAGATGTTGCATTAAGCAACAAAGAAAGTTTAGTAATGGCTGGACAAATAATTCAAAATGAAAGAAAAAAAACAAAAGCAAATATTTATCCTGTCGATAGTGAGCATTCTGCTATTTGGCAGTGCTTGGTCGGCGAATCAATGGATGAGGTAAATAAAATAATTTTAACTGGCAGTGGTGGGCCATTTAGAACTAGAGAAGTAAGTAAATTTAAGCATATAAAACCTGAAGATGCTTTAAAGCATCCGAATTGGGAAATGGGAAAAAAAATAACTATTGATTCTGCATCGATGATGAATAAAGGATTAGAGGTAATTGAAGCTGTTTGGCTTTTTGAAATGGATTATACTAACGTAGATATTATCGTTCATCCTCAATCAATTATTCATTCAATGGTTGAATTTAAGGATACATCTGTTAAGGCTCAATTAGGCCTTCCAGATATGAAAATACCTATTCAGTATGCTTTAACATATCCAAATCATATAGCAACAAATTGGGAGACACTAGATTTAACAAAAATTCAATCTCTAACATTTGAACCTCCTGATTATAATAGATTCCCATGTATCCGTCTTGCATATGATTCATTAAGTCGCGCTGGAACAGCGCCAGCAGTACTAAATGTTGCAAACGAGCAATCGGTATATCGATTTTTGAATGGCGAGATAGGCTTTATGGAAATTCCTTTAATTATTGAAAATGCTTTAAGTAGCCATGATTGGGAGAAAGCACCAGATATTGATTGTTTGATTTCTTTAGAAAAATGGACTACAGAGTTTGTAAATTCTTTTTCTAGTAATTACATAAATTAATTTAATTTAACCTTATGATTAGCGCAGTTTTACCAGCAATATTTTTAATTGGAGCCGTAGTATTTATCCATGAGCTAGGCCATTATATGGCTGCACGCTCTATAGGAGTGAAAGTTGAAAAATTTTCAGTATGTTTTGGCCCTCGTCTTTTTGCATTTACTTCAGTTAGAGATGGATGGGATTTTTCATTGTTTTTTTATAGAAAAGAAGAAGACGGTAGAATTGCTTGGGGGCCTATTTATAATAGACTTTTTAAACAATTAGGAAGAAAAGGATCGAAAACTGAATATTGTTTATCGCTAATTCCATTAGGGGGATATGTAAAAGTTGCGGGGATGTTAGATGAAAGTTTAGATACGCAAATTAGCAATAAGCCATATGAGTTAATGAGCAAATCAAGACCGAAACAAATTTGGTTTATGAGCGCAGGCGTAATAATGAATACAATACTTGCATTTGTTATCTTTACAGGATTAACAATGCAAAATGGAAAACCAGCTGTTGTTGAGGGATCCATGGTTGTTGAGGAGGCCATGAAAGGCTACCCCGCATTTGAGGCGGGTATTAAGAAAGGTGATCAAATTCTATCAATTCAAGGGGATGAAATTAATTCATTTGAAGATTTGCAAAATTCTATGAAAGATAAGATTGATCAATCTGTTGAAATAGTTTATTTAAGTGAGTTAAAAACTGTCAAGAAAACCATTATAACTAAAAGTCAGACCGATCCTAAGACCGGTAAAAAAGTAGGTCTGCTTGGCATAATACCAGCCACAACAATGGTACCAGCTTCTTTTACAGAAAGTGTTCAGATAGGTCTTGAAAGAACTGCCTTTGGCTTTAGTCTTGTTACTATGTCTATAAAAATGTTGACTTCTGGCGAAGCCTCTTTTAAAGAGCTTGGGGGCCCTTTAATGATAGGTGATTTAGCCGCGAAAACTGCTAAGCAAGGCTGGACACCTTTTTTAAGTTTAATGGCATTGATAAGTTGTAATTTAGCTTTTTTAAATATCCTTCCTATTCCCGGCTTAGATGGAGGGCATATTTTTATTACTACAATTGAAGGAATTATAAGNCGACCATTAAGCTTAAAAGTTCGTATGGCTGTTCAGCANTTTGGTATGATTTTGCTTTTAATGCTAATGGCAACGGTTATGATAAATGATATAGGCAGATTGTTCGGAAGCTAATTAATTTTTTTTAGATCAAGGGTCATTGATCCATATTTCATTTTAATTTGAATTTTAACTGGAAGTCTTTTCTTTGTATCGCTAATCCAAATTTGCATATCTCCTTGATTTTTAAGNAGAGTTTTNCCNTTNCTAAANGGTTTTATAATATAGCAATTAAATNACCCTANTGGTGATTTTACCTTTTCTTCGCCAGAAACTTTTAGGCTGTAGTTTATTCTTTTTTTCCCATTAAAAGAACTAAATGATAATATTTCATTTTTCAACAAAGGAATAGTTCTTAAATAATAAAACATGGAAAATGGATCCCAGGATTTATAAGATATAATAGATTCTTTGTCGTTGTTAATTATTGCTAAAGACCTATTATAATCAAAAAGGATCTCTAGATCCTGATTGAAAGACCCTTCTATAATATCTTTTTTTAATTTATGAGTNTAAAAATCATTTTTATCGATCCATAATTGAATATTATCTCTAATTTTATATATTCTGTCTGCTATCCCTTCAGTTTTTGCTGTAAAAGTAATATGATAATTATCTTTATTATTTATTAATGTATTTCCGCTTACGATTAATTTCGCTTCACCAACAGGAATAGAATTAAAATCAACAGAAAATTCTAACTCTTCTCCGATATTGAATGGTGGATCAGATCTGCAGATTNCAATTCCAATCAATAATATAAATATCACATTTTTATTGATCATCTAATATTAATTATTGTTGATTTTTCAATTTCATATATTTTTGAACCAGATGAATTTGCAAGAGTTCCATTGTCAATAAGAAGGTCTACTTTATTTTTATAATGTAAATAAATTTTTTTGGGATTATTAATTGGNGGTGTTCCTGTGAGATTCACAGAGGTAGTTGTTATCGGCAACATATATTTTTTTGATAGTTTTTTGCAAAAGTCATNATGTGGAATTCTGATGCCAAGTGTAGTTTGATTCTTTCCCATTATATTTTTGTGAACTATATTTTTTTTTATGGGCACAATGACTGTATTAGCGTTTAATAAATAGGGTTTTATAGCATTTTTGTCTTGATAGCTTAATTTTGACCAAGAAAAAACTTGTTCTATGNTGTANGCAATAACGCTCATTGGTGAATTTCTACCTTTTAATTTATTTATNGCTNTTATNCCTTCANCATTTTTTGCATCTGTNCCAAATCCATAAAGAGTATCAGTTGGGTAGATAATTACGCCCCCATCTTTTAAAGTTTCAATGGATCTTTTTATCGCTAATGGGTCATTGGACTTAATTATTTCCAGAATTACCTCAGTTTTAAATTTTCCATTTATTATGAAACCAAAAGTAATGACCGGGGTTGCNTATTACAAATTTCTCTAATTCTGAGGTATAGTTTTGTGTGATTGTTTCAATAGTTGAATTTGAATTTGATTTTATTTTTTTAAATGAAATTCGTATTTTATTAATATCTATTATTTCTGCTACTGAAAAAACAATTGAGGCCTTAGTCCTTAAATGGAAAATAGCGGCTCCTTTGGGCGTAGATGAAGTTTTGTTAAAAAATTTTACATTCACCCCTTTCTTTTTTGNATTTTGGTCACTTGCTAATATTAGTATGCTTCCATTTTTAAGCGCCTCATAAGGNGCNTCTAGTGATGATTTTCTNTAAATATGGTTCATNCCNTAGGATTCTCTTTTTTCTTTAAAAAATGAGTCTGCTCCTTGATTTTTTTGTTTTTGGATTATTCCCCATATATCATAATTATTTTGTCCCAGCCATGAAGCCCATAATTCCCATAAACCAAAATGAGCCGTAACTAAAATTACTCCATTTCTTTTCTTAACTTCTTTATCTAGAATTTTTTTGCCAATTATTTCAAATTCTGTGTTTTTATGCGATGAGGGAAATGCTATAAAATCAATCAAATTTCTGGTTGAAGTATAATAGAGATCTCTAAGCGTTTTTTTATGAAAATCGTTACTTTCTTTTGGGAATGCTATTTTAATATTTTGTTTGGCTCTTTCTTTGCGTATGGGAATATAATTATAGAGAAAAGAACCAATATTTTTAGCAAATTTATCTCTAAAAGAGAAGCTTTTTTTTTGAAGCAATCTTGATAGAAAGTGAAGAAAATAATAAGTTAAGCGGTGTTTTAATTTCATTTATTGTATATCTGAAGAAATATTCATTATAAGAAATTAATCACATTTTTTTTGAACAACATTGATTATATAGAAGATGGTAAAGTAATTTTGTATATGAATAAAATGATAATATATCTTTTTTTATTTTTATATAATATTTTAAATAGCCAGATAGTATATAAGGTGCCTATTCATAACACTATTGATTTAGGCTTACCTCCTTTTATTTCTAGAAGTATTAAATTAGCTGAGGAAGATAATGCTTCTGCGATCATTTTTGATATTGATACTTTTGGTGGGCGTTTAGATGCTGCAACTCAGATTAAAGATGCTATTTTAGATACGAAAATTCCTACTATAGCTTTTATTAATAGAAGAGCAATTTCAGCTGGGGCTTTAATATCTTTATCTTGCGAAAAAATTATTATGACTAAAGGGGCTACTATAGGAGCTGCTACAGCTGTTGATATGTCTGGGAAGAAGGCATCGGAGAAAGTAATTAGTTATATGAGAGAAGAGATGGCAGCTACAGCGGAAAGCAGAGGAAGAAATTCTGATATAGCTAAGGGGATGGTGGATGAAGAATTATTTTTTAATAAAGTATTGTTTAATGGCGATTCCATAGAAGTTTTAGATATTGATGGAAGCAAGAAAGGGAAGTTAATTACGCTATCAACAGAAACTGCTATAAAATATGGCATAGCTGATATGCAAAAAGAAAATGTTGTAGAAATTTTGAAACATATTAATCTATCTAATGCAGAAATAAAAAATACTGAAGAAAATTGGTCAGAATCTTTTGTTCGTTTCTTGACTAATCCAGTTGTCGCTTCATTGCTAACCACTTTTGGTTTTTTGGGAATACTTTTTGAGTTGCAGAGCCCTGGCTGGGGAATTCCAGGCTTTGTAGGTTTATCTTGTTTGGTATTATCTCTAAGTACTTCATTCATTGCTAGATTAGCATCGATTACAGATTTTCTTATTATTTTAGGCGGGTTAGCATTAATAGTTTTAGAAGTTTTAATTATTCCTGGATTCGGAATAGCGGGAATTGGAGGGTTTTTACTGTTAATTTGGGGCCTTTATGAGTTATTGTTNCCTGATATTCCTGTTGGTCCTGAAGTGGAAGCAATGGCTTNTTTGGGTCTTATAATAGGAATTATTGGAAGCATAATTGGTATTGTACTCCTTTTTAGATTGATGACTAAAACAAAATTTTGGGATAAATTAACCGCTCCAGATACTCAAAAATCGGAAGAGGGTTNTAGCTCAACGGTAGGNTGGGAATTATTTAAAGGTAAAGATGGTATTGCGCAATCAGATCTTCGACCTTCTGGNTGGATTGTAGTGGAAGATCAAAAGATTTTTGTGGTCAGTGAAGGTGATTTTATTGAAAAGAATTCAAAAGTAAAGATCTTATCTGTNGACGGCAATAGGGTCTTGGTAAGAAAAATAAATTAAATAGGAGNAAAAAATGGACATNGCGGGAATAATTACATTGNTATTAATTGGGTTATTTTTATTATTATTTTTTTATTTGGTCCCACTTGGATTATGGATACAGGGTGTTGTNAGNTTAGGCATTGGAAGAATCACTATTCTTGATTTAATTAGAATGCGATTGCGTAAAATATCTCCCCGGTTAATTGTGGATGGAATAATTAATTCTCATAAAGCTGGTTTAGTAGATATTAAAACTGATATGCTTGAAACGCATTATTTAGCAGGTGGAAATGTAGCAAATGTTGTTCTGGCGTTGATTGCCTCTGATAAGGCTAATATTGATTTGCAATTTCAAACTGCTACCGCAATAGACTTGGCTGGTCGAGATATTAAAACTGCTGTTGAAACAAGCGTATATCCAAAAGTCATTGATGCGCCTAAAGATGGATTTTTATCTGCNGTTGCTAAGGATGGTATAGAATTAAAAGCGCGNGCAAGNGTTACGGTAAGAACAAACATAGCAGGGCTAGTTGGGGGAGCAACTGATGATACTATTATTGCACGNGTAGGAGAGGGNATTGTTAGCGCTATAGGCTCATCAGGGAATTATGGAGGTGTTTTAGAAAATCCGGATAATATTTCGAGAGCAGTACTGCAGAAAGGCTTAGATGCCGGAACTGCATTTGAGATTTTATCAATCGATATTGCAGATTTAGATGTTGGGAAAAATATTGGCGCACAATTGCAAACCGATCAAGCAGAGGCAGATTTAAAAGTTTCTCAGGCAAAAGCAGAAACTCGTAGGGCCATGGCAGTAGCAGAAGAGCAAGAAATGAAAGCCCGCGTTCAAGAAATGCGCTCTAAAGTTGTGCAAGCAGAAGCTGAGGTACCTTTAGCTATGGCACATGCTTTCAAAGAAGGGAAATTAGGTGTTTTTGATTATGTGAATATGAAAAATATTGAAGCAGATACGACCATGAGAAAGTCAATATCTGGAAATCCTGATGATAATATTTCAAGTATAGAAAGAGCAGACGATTAAAGAAATATTAAAATCTATCCCTGAAGAGTTCTATTATTGGATAGGGATTGCATTATTTTACCTGCTGTCGGCAGTATTTAAGAAACGTCAACAGCAGGATGGGAATCTTGAAGATAACAATTCTGATAATAAGCAAAGCTTTCTTCAAAGAGCGCTTCAAGCGGACTCGATGAATGATCTTTTAGGAGATGTTAGAGATGTCCAAAATAATAGAGGATTTAACGAAGAAAAGCTTTTTTCGGATGAAAATACAGAAGCAGATAATCTTATGCCAGAATTGGGTGAAGAAAGTAGCTCATGGGTTACAAATAAATCTTTAGATGATGCAGATAAGGACCTTTCTAATCCATTAGATATATTAGTAGAGAGTGTTAAGAAAAAAGATACAGCTGTTAATGAAGCAATTCGAAAAGTTCCATCTGCGGGTTATTACAATAGAAAAAAATCAATTTCAACATTAGATAGATTAGATATTAAAAATAATAATGATTTAAAAAATGCAATAATTATTAATGAAATCTTATCAAGGCCTCGCGCAATGAAAAAACAAATTCGTTAAGATTAAATCAATTTATCTAAAATATTTTTTAGATTGTTTTTCAGTGTTTTTTCATCCCTATCATTATGGATAACAAAATCAGCCATATTTACCTTTTCTTCTTCNGCCCATTGAAATTCTATTCTTTTAAGTATTTCTTCTCTAGATAATGTATTTCTAGCCAATGATCTTTCCATTCTATTTTGTAATTGGGCTGTTACTACGATGATATAATCCAAATGTGTATCTAAACCAGATTCATAAACTAATGCTGCATCAACAATAAAAATATTGTATTTTTTTTTATCAATTGCTTGGTTAAAAAATTTATCTAATTTATCAAAAATATGAGGATGTACAACGGCATTCAATCTTTCTTGATGGTCTTGATCTTGAAAAGCCACCCTTGATAATTTACCTTTATCTATTTGATCATTTGCATCTATGATATCAGTACCAAACTCTGAAATAAGCTCATGCTGAACTGTTTCATCTTTATTAATTAGTTTTTTAGCCTCTTTATCAGCATCAAAGACGCAAGCTCCTAAAGTTTCAAGGTATTGACTTGCTGTACTTTTTCCGCTTCCAATACCTCCAGTTAATCCCACTTTTAGCATTTTACATTAGCGCCTTAATTATTTTTTTTGTTATTTCAGATATTTCGCCAATACCATTAATACTTTTTAAGATCCCTGACTTCTTGTAATAATCAAGCAATGGAGCTGTTTGATTCCAATATGTTTTCTGTCTTTGTCTAATAATTTCAGGATTATCATCGGATCTCCCAGATTCTTTACTCCTATTAATAAGTCTTTTTACCAATTCATTCTCGTTGGCAATAAGGCTTATAACAACATCTATAGATTGATTGATGTTTTTCATTATTTGATTTAGACCGTCTGCTTGAGGGATTGTCCTTGGAAANCCATCAAGCAGATATCCATTTTGAGCTTCATTGTTTTGAAGGCTTTTGCTTACAATATCTAATAAAACATTATCAGGGACAAGATCTCCTTTNTCCATAAAGTTTTTTGCTTTTAAGCCAATTTTTGAATTTTTGTCAATTTCTGATCTTAATATATCTCCTGTTGATAAGTGTAAAATATTGAATTGTTTGCAAATATTATTTGCTTGAGTTCCTTTCCCTGCTCCAGGGGGTCCTAAAAAAACTAATCTCATTTAATTTTGTTATTCTTTTTTTTAATCATTGTATTTAATAATTGTAAATATATTTCATTTTTATCTTTACGTGAAACTATAATATTAGAANATTTTATATAAGGCTTGATATATTTATTATGCATTGGCTGAACGGTTGAAAAAAACTGTTTTGTAATAGAATTTTTTGTTCTTCCTCTTTTCTCTATGTCTCTTTTTAATCTTCTTTCGAGCCTTATTTTTTTTGGAGTATCTATAAAAATTGAAATATCTATCAATTTTCTCAGCTTTTCAAAATAAAAAATTAAAATACCTTCAATAATAATTACTTCTGAGGGTGTAATAATTTTTTTAGATGGAATTCTGGTGTGGTTTTCAAAATCATAAAGTGGAGAATTTATTTTNCCCCCTANAATAAGTTTTTTTAAGTGGTTAATCAATAAATTATGATCAATAGCATTTGGATGATCAAAATTATTTTTTGCTCTTGTTTTCTTTGGAATATTAGATAGATCTTTATAGTAATTATCTTGCTTCAANAATGAGAAATTTTTATTTGNATATGTATCAATTAGTTTGTTTGCAAAATAGGTCTTTCCTGAGCATGANCCTCCACATANTCCAATAATAATAGGTGCGNGTTTCATTTNGTAATAATAGCTAAGAATCAATAAATATTAAATTTGATAAATTTTGTAATTACATTNCCAGCTCTATCTCTGATTTTACAATGAAGAGAATGCTCTCCGATTGATAATGGCCTATCTAATTCATAGGTCAATAACTTTGATTTTGGCTGGTATGCGTAAAGTATATTTATTTCATCAAGTAAAATATCAAATGAATCTTCTGATGGATCAAATCCAGATAGATTATCATTTATNTTAATTTCAAACTTTCTAAGCTCTAAAGCAGAATAGTTCCCATTTTGATNTGGAAAGATCCTNTCAANNCTAGGCGGNTGATCATCTTCAATGATTGCTATTGCATCCATATGTTCAATTTCACCAAGAATCACTTTTCTTTCTTTATTTAATTCAGANTNTAAATAGGACCAGCCTTCTTTTATATCGTAATAATAAAGATGCATTTTCTCACTGTTATTTTGAAATTTTCTAGGGTATCTNATAGCAATATTGATTGGTTTTAGCAANGGGCGATCATAAGGTTGTAGTTGGTATACCCTAGAAACAAGATTTCCCTTATCTATTGGGGCATGCTTATGAACAGCTTCTACCCAAATTAATGTTTCATTGACAAATGAATTTTTTTGTGTTCTTAAAGAGCAGAAACCATCATTAGATATCAAGGTAATTTGNGAATCAGGGGTTGCAACAGTGTATGGAAATTGAAATTGTATATTTCTTTCAATTCCNCCATCTANAATAGCTTCAATTTGTGTAATATTTTGNAATTGTTGTGGAGATATTGGTCTGCTTAAATAAACGGAAGGTTGAATTTGATTTATTGGNNTATTNATATACTGAAATTNTCCTTTAAGCCTAAGNTTNACNNNAGCATTCATTATTTGNTCAGATTGNAATTGAATGTAAACACCAGCTTCAGTATGTGAAATTTCAAAATTAATTGGCATACTTAAATAATCTCCNGNAAAGCGCTTATCGGCCCAATGCNCAGGTGTAGATTTTGTTCCTATTTTATTTTTTGCNATNAATTGAACTGCTTTTCTTCTTATGTCTTTAGCAGCAAGAGAAATNTCAACTCCAGATTCAATGCTTTTACTAGAGATAATTTTTAATTTTTTATCAGCGAAGCCATAAGGAGTGAATGAATATGCTAAAACNGATTCAATAGGAATAGATATGCTTTTAGGGTTAATGAAAAAAGATACTTTGCCATTATTTTGAGTTAGAGGTTCGATAGATANATCAAAAGGCTCCATATAAAAAATTGTNCCTTTGATCATGCGCATATTTTTTTGAGGATCTGAAATTATAATTTTTATCTCATGNTNNCCTGGAGTAATTTTTTCCACTATTCCTTNAGTTGANTCTGAATGNATTGGCACTGATGGGTCATTTTTGCCTTTATATAGTTTTATAAAATCGCCCANGTTCAATCGTTTATTTCTATAATCCATAATATGCTTTGCCGTGGATTGCCACCCATAATCTAACCTATCAAACTGCATTGTATGGTAAAGTTGATCATCTAAAAAGAATTCAACTCTATAGAGTTGATATACATTATTTGCCCCTTCTCTTTTATCGTAAGCATATAAAGAGAGCCCGAATTTTCCATAAACATTAATTGTATCTGGGAAATTATAATTTCCTTTTGCATCTCTATATAGAGGAAAATTTTGTGGCAATTGATTTCCATTGACCCAACTATCTTGATCCAAAGGAATGAAAGATATTTCATTAGCAAATGGGGCAATTCTATCTGGCTGAATAATGCCATTTGTCAAAGGGTTTATAGGCTGCCCTTTCTTATTTCTAAGCTCAAAATGAAGATGCGGACCAAATGAAAACCCTGTATTGCCAGAGTATCCAATAATCTCACCTTTTTCAATTCGAAATTCTGTTGGGCTTGGAAAAATATTTGTAAAATAAGAATCTTTTCGCTTTTGCTCTTTTTTGAGTTTTTTTTCTAGTATGGGCGAAAATTTGCTTAGATGTGCGTAAACTGCAGTATTTCCATCATCTAGCTTTAAATACAGAGCTTTATCAAAACATGAGAAATTGGTAACTATTCTTTCAATATAGCCATCAGATATTGCATAAATG
>NHFW02000019.1 GCA_002171295.2 Flavobacteriaceae bacterium TMED121 | reverse complement strand
ACCCGGTCTCCCGCTCTTTTTTTGCCGATGTAGCTCAGGGGTAGAGCGTTTCCTTGGTAAGGAAGAGGCCTCGGGTTCAAATCCCGACATTGGCTCTCATAAATTCAAGGAGTTACAAAAAACATCCTCAAATTACAAAAGCTGTTATTCCAGATTACTTGGTAAATATTTATTATTTTGCCCCTAATCATTTCCTATTCTTTAGAGTTCTTGTTTTTTAGTTTAACATGAAGTAAGTACTCAAACTATTTAAAAATGATTTGTTGTACTAACTATTAGTTACCTTTTCTTTTTCTTTTTCTTTTTCTTTTTCCCAAAAACACTAACCTCATTTTCAACCATAAAATCACTTAATTTCTTTTGATAATCTGGGTCTGAACTTCTCCATTTTCTGCTCCAATCAGGATTTACAGTTAATGATATATAATTAAGTTTACCCTCTTTTTCTAACTTATCATCTGATTTAAAGCCGCCCTTCCAAATGTAACTTACATCACTTTTATAACTTATGTTAATTTCGTCAGGAAAATTTTTATAATTTTCTACTCTTTTCATAAAAGTTTTGTTCCCCCCATTACTTTCAATAACGTTTACTGATCTACCATTATCCGTTCCATCTGCGTCTAGCTCATAGACTGGACTTTCTACTCTATCTACTACTTCATAATTTATATAAATTGAAGAAAGTTCGGTATCTGAATAACTTGATGGATCACCTTTTGCATAAAGTCGATCTTTATTTTTTTCCTTACCAAAGCTGTCAACTTGAGGTTGGTTTCTTACAAGTCCAGGAATAATTATAAACTGAAAATCAGGCATAGTTATTACATCTTCAATTTTTCTATTATCTATTCGTTCTCGTTTATTCTTCGAACCGAATATAATGTCTTTATCACTATTATTTTTTATTGTCAATTTCACAGTGTTGTACGAATTAGATTTTGATTCTAAAGAAGTAGTCATTTTTTCATTTGGTTCATTAATGAAATCAAGTGTAAAACTGTAAATCTCATTTTCATATCTATAATGATAGTTTTCATATTCGAAGGCTGACAACTTACCAAAATGATCTAAACCTAATGTTTTCTCAAGCCCTTTTTCCATTACTTTAGAACTTAATTTATCTCTTAACTTTTTAAATTTAAATCCTGTTTGAGCAAACGTAATTAAAGGGATTAATAATAATATTAGAATCTTCTTTTTCATAATGTTTGATTTTTTTTTAAGTTATGACTTTTATGTGTCGAAAATAAATTTGTGTAATTTATTAACAATCAATTATGTATTTTAAAATTGTTCTATTAATACTAATATTTCTAATTTGGGGTAAAGCTAGAAATCGTTCCCTCCAAAAAATAATTTTTTTTATACCAAGAAATACTATGATTGTTTTTTGATAAAAGCGTGTTTCACAAGTAAATCTAACTTAGTATACTTTAAAGTTTTTTCGTGAGTTGCCTCTAAAATTAGTTTAGGGGCTTTTCCTGCTTTTTCAGCCTCTATCCATCTATTAACGCATAAACACCACTGATCTCCTTCTTTTAATCCAGGAAATTGATAATATGGTATTGGCGTAATTAAATCATTACCCATAGAAGCAGAGAACATTAAAAAATCTTCTGTCATAACTGCACATACTGTATGTGTACCTGTATCTTCATTATCTGTTCTACATGAACCATCTCTGAAATAACCAGTCATAGGTTTTGTACAACAAATTTCAAGAGGCTCTCCAAAAACATTTCTTTCCATTAGAGCTTAATTAACTATTTAAATACCAATTTAAAATTAATTTTTTTTTCTACATATTATTTATTTTCAAAAAAATATTGGTTACAATTTATTGATTAAATGGCATTAAAATTATTGATATTCCACAAAATTAAATTCATTATGTTTGAAATCATTTACTATAAATTATGAACAAGAAAAAGCTAATTCTCTTATTAGCCTACTTTCTGTTTTTTCCTTATTGCAAAAAGGAAAATGATTGCTTTAAAATTGAAAGAAAAATTGAAATCGATGGAAGAGATTTTTTCTATTGGGGAAGTATAAGTTCAGCTAATATTGATTCGGAAACTCCACCTGCTAAGACAGGAGAAGTTTCCGAATCTGATTTTAAATCATACGCAGAAGGGAACCAATATTGTCCAAATTAAGTATATTAAATAAGTGGTATATTTACTTTTATACTAAACTAATATTATGAGCAGTAAATATTTTGGTAACAGTAAGGTGAAAGGTCCTTCAAATGATAAAAAAAATAAGAAAATTAAACCTGGTTCAATGAAGAAGGCCACTACATCAATCCGAAAAACAGGTAGAGGAAATTAAAGTTTAATTCTGTCTTTATGTAACTAGCAGAGAGATGTATTTTAACATGACACGAAATCTTTTTTTATTTGTTTTTTTCTTTAATTCTTTAATTCTTTTTTCACAAAAAAAAAGAATTAATATAGACTCTATCATTAAATTTGACAACTACAATGTGTTCAAGAATATAAGTTACGGCCCAGATAAAAAAAACACCCTTGATTTATGGATTGCGGACAGCAAATTAAAATCTCCATTTGTTATTTACATCCATGGAGGAGGATTTGGAGCTGGTAGTAAGAATGCTGCATATAGTAAAAATAATTTTAAAAGAATTAAAAGGTTACTTGAGAATAAAATATCTTTTGCTACAATTGACTACACCTTTAAGAATAATGAAGATTTTTTATTTTCATCATTTAATGATGCAAAAAGAGCATTGCAATTTTTAAAGTTTAATAGTGAAAAATATAATTTACTAAGAGATAGAGTTGCTTTAATGGGAGCATCTGCCGGTGCAACTTCATCTTTATGGATTGGTTTACAAGATGATATGTCTGATAAAAATAGTTCTGATCCAGTTCTAAGGGAGTCAACAAAAGTTTCTTGTATTGTTGGGATGGCTGCAGCCCATTCATTAAATTTAAAGAGATGGAAAGATATGGCTAATGTTGATGAAGCTTATTTAAAATCTATATTTAAAAAGTATCTCGGAAAAATGGATGCAGAAAAATGGGTGCAAAAATCATTTGACGATAATTATATTTCAGAAGTTGATTTTTTTGAAAAAATGGATACAGATGATCCACCAATATTTATTGTCAATTACGGAAAAAATAGAAAACCAAAAAATATTGCTGATTTTCATCACAATCCATTACACGCAAAAGTTTTGAAGCAAAGAGCAGACTCCTTAAACATAAAAAATGTTGTATATGCTCCAGGAATTGGAATTATAGATAAGTCTCGCCAAGGGGTAGTAGAGTTTATTATTGAAAATTTAAATTAGAGCTGCTTTTCCACTTTATATTTAATCTATCATAAAAAAAGCTCCCCTAAACAGGAGAGCTTTATTAATTAAATTATTATTGATTTAATTAATCAATTTTCATTGCAGCAGCCATAACTCCTGTAGCATCGAAATAATCCCTTGCCTCGTGGATTTGATTTTTAGCATTGAAAATAAATGTGTGAAATGCGCTAACTTTTATAACATTTCCTGTTGCTATGCTTTTAGCAGTCCAACTTCCAGATGTCATTACAGATCCATTGAGTTTTCCTGAATCATCAGTTCCTGGGAACCACTTTGAGTCATCATATGAAATATCGTCGAAATTATCCATCCATGCTTTGCTATTAGCAAGTGTACCTTCCAATTTAGCATGCTCACTTCCGAAAAATGGCGCATAGTGAGTAACTCCTGGACACAATAGTGGTTTTTGGCTCTCAATATCTTCAGAAGAAAAAGAGGCGAAGTATTTCTGAGCAGTAGCAAGATTCAGATTGTAAGTTGATAAATCAACTTTGGCTTCAGATTGAACTGCAGGTTGGCATGAAAACAGAAGAACTGCAGCTAGTGTTAATGATAATATTTTTAATCTTTTCATAATAAATAAATTTTAAGATAATATAAGAAATACTAATGAGAGTTTACTATAATCTATCATGATAAAAAGCTTTGCCAAAATCATAAATATTTTTTAGTTGATTTTCAAACAGTGTTCTTTCTTTTAAAAACACCATTTAGAATTAATCCCAAAATTATCATACCCATCCCTAATAGGCTGAAGAAAGTATAAACATCCATAAAGATTAAAACTCCAAAAGTAAGTGAGAATATTACCTCAACAAACTTGTAGGGGGCAATATTATATGCTGGACCAATCTGAAAAGCCTTAGTCATTAAGATTTGAGCAATTAAACCCGTTACCCCCAATAATAGAAAATAAAACCATTCCAAACCCTGAGGATTTTTCCACTGAAATAAACTCCCTAACACACCAATTAATGTTGCGGACAGCATAAAATAATTGATAATGACCATATAGTGATCTTTGGTGCCTATTCTTGATATCAGTATATAGGTAATAGCCGAGGTAAGTGATGAAAATAGAATAATTCCCAATCCAAAAAAATCAACCGTAGCATCAAATCCTTTAACCATAATTACTCCTAGAAATGAGATCCCAAAACAAACCCACTGAATGAATTTTATTTTTTCGCTCAAAAACAATACCGACAATAAGGCAACAAATAGCGGAGCAGTATAACGCAATGTAACTGCAGAGCCTAATGTCATAAAATGTAGTGCCATAAAGAATAATATCATGGAACTTGCTCCAGTTAACCCCCTGAGAATAAGAAGTTTTTTTTGATTGCCCCAAAATGGAATTTTCCTGTAAATAAGAAAACTTGTACTGAAAATAAGTGTGCCTAAAGATCGAAAAAACACCAATTGAAAGGAGCCAAAGTCGGAAAGGTATTTGACGATGGTACTCATGATAGCAAAAAACAAGGTGCTAAGCACCATGTAAAGGACGGCCTTTTGGCTTTTCAAAATAAAGTTTTGGCAAAGATGACCATCTTTGTCGAGTAAAATTAAAATTTTTGTATTAAAAGTTTTGTGATATGCTCGGCTAAAACTTCACTCCCTTTTTCTAAAAAATGTACATTATTTGGCCTTTGTAACTCTTCCATTCTTGGTAAAACCAATCCATATAAATCATTTATTTCTATACCATTATTATTCATTACCCTAAGCGCGACTTCGTTATATACTTTTGGCATTCCGGGTGAGCGCATCTGCTTTCCTAATTTGTCAGGATAAGGAGTGGTTGTAGCAAAAATAAGTTTAGCACCAGTGAGTTTTAATTTTTCAACTATTTCAATAAGATTTTTCTCATACTGCTCTGGTGAGGCTTGATGGGGATGATTTAAATTTTTACTGTTTTTTCCTGTAATGGGATCAATATGTTTAATATCATGCAATCCAAAATTAAAATGAATAATATCCCATTTTTTTTCTGAAAGATATATGTCAATATCCTGAACTCCCTGAGTGGTTCCTCCACAACAAGGTTTTATTTTTCCATTTTTATCGTAGCTAATTGCCTGGAATAATTCTGCTTTACCAGTTAGGTTTTTTTTAATATATGGGAAATATCCTCCNGAAATGGAATCTCCAACAATTAATATTTTTGNTAGTTCTTTACTAGAATTGGAGCAACTTACCAGAATATATATTGATATAAATACTAAAGTTATTCTCATATTATTGAACAATTATAGTTCCATACATTCCAGCGTGCAACGAACATTGATAATAGAATTATTAAACAAAATATAATAAATCTTTTCATTTTTAAAATTAAGTTTAATCTTTGAATAAAATTATGAAAGAAACTCTTTAATATCAACTTAACAAACCATAAGATTTTTTACCTACCAAAATTTAATTTAAAATGAAATACTATTTTTTAGCATTATCAGTTACATTAATTTTTATTTCCTGCTCAGGCTCTGAAAGTGACGACTCCACTATTTTATCAGTTAATCTTTCATCACAAGATTCCTCTAATAATGAAGACTCTTCGAGTGTGAACGATAATCAATCTGAAGTTAATGATTCATCAACCAATCAAACTCAAGGTAATCAAACTGAAAATTCAGGAACAAATGAAGCGCAAGGGAATCAACCTGAAAATTCAGGAACTAATGAATCACAGGGTAATCAATCTGAAAATTCAGAGCCAGAGGAAGGATTAAATAAAGGAGGCTCTTCAACTCCATCTAAATGCAGTACATTTATTGGAAATGGTCCAGATTTCGAATGGATTAAATCTGTAGAAGGATCTCAGGAAGAGGCGCATGCACATTTTGTTTTTACAACAAACGATAATGGATATATTCAAGTCGGTGAAACAGGCTTCTTAGATAACAATACTGCAAAAATATTAGTGGCAAAAACAAATTCCCAAGGTGACTTAATTTGGAAGAAAGAGTTTGGTGANCNAGGGCATAATCTTGGAAATTCTGTAATTGAAGTAAGTGATGGATATATAGTTACTGGTGCTTTAAATAAAAATTCTACAGTCATAAAACTAGACAAGTCCAATGGAGATCAAAAATGGTTAAANACNTATGATAATGGTGGAAATGATGCAATTGAGCATATTGTTGAGACTCCTGANGGGTTAGTNGCTGTNGGATATATTAATGCNGTTGATGAAAATAATACCTTTTATACTGAGGGTACAGGATATATTACTTTNATTGATTCCGAGGGAAATAAAACTTCTGGAAAAAATCTTGATACAAAAATGTCTCATGGGTACAGAGTTTATCGANTTAATGACAATTTAATTATATCAGGTTTGACCCCTGGAGCGGAAGATTATGCTTTGATGAAGACCAATTTAAGTGGAGATCAAGTTTGGGTTAAAACATATGGTGGAGAGAGTAATGATCATTGTTTTGCAATGGATATTAGTGATGACAATTCAATTTATTTATCTGGACATACTCTCTCGGGTGTACAAAATTGGGATTCATACACTATGAAAATAGATATTGATGGAAATAAATTATGGGAGAAAAAAAGAGGAAATCCTAGAGGATTTAATCCATTGTATATTCATGATGAAGTATGGGATCTTAAAGCTACTCCTGATGGAGGGTGTATTATTGTTGCTGGGACAGGTGATGAATATGAATATTCAGAAACTTGTGAAGGATCAGATAAATCTGATCAGTGGCATGTTTATCTTATTAAATTTTCAGCAGATGGGGAAATTCAGTGGGATAAAACATATTATCCGGAGGGTGGAGACTGGGCTGGAGAGGCTATTGACCTAACCTCTGATGGAGGTGCTATAGTTGCAGTAGACAATAGTGTATTTGGATATTTAAAAATAGCTCCCTTCTAAAATTATTGAAATAAACTTTGTTATTGGACCTACTATTTTTTTATAATAATTGGTTCAATACAACAGCTTTTGGGAAATTTAAATCTTAGGTATGATAATTATTTAATTTTAAAATAGATTCTAACTTGTCCCTCGGTTTCAAAATGAAATCATCTAATTCGTTATAAAAATCATCTATAGGTGTGCCAATATATTTCTCAAAAGTAAACCTATAACCCTACCTTTTTGATCTTTTTCCAATTCAGCCTNTCCTTGATTTTTTATTTTGGTAGGGTNTTCATTTTTTAAAGCGGTATATAATAAAGAATAGGTTAATTATTAATTGTTTATTCTGGCCCTTCACCTCTCACCTTTGTTCTGGTGTGGTGGGGGGTCTTTATTTTTTTAAATACCTAAACGTTTTAATTTCAGCTTTTAGGGTATTTAAGTTTGAATTAACTGATAAATCAAGGATTCCAACTTTTCTTGGCCTTAGTTTATTTTTTGAATAGTGCGTATGTAAAACATACTTTAAGTTCTTTTCTATGAGATCAAAAAAAAGATCTCCATGACCTGGTCCATTTTGATCTATAACTTTTTGATCAATAAGTGGGTTTTTATTAGATTTTTTCCAAGGTCCTAATGGACTAGAACTGGTNGCTAACCCTACTGNATAATTTGGACTTCTAAAATTATTAGCAGAATAAAGGAGATAATAAACATCATCATATTTAATAACACTTGGACCCTGAACACTTTTTGAGTCAATACCATCACTATCTTCCCATAGCTCATCAGCTGAAAAACATTTTGTTAAAGTCTGCCTTTTAAATTCGCTTAAATCATCGTTAAGTTCAATGACATAAATCTCATTTCCATCTATGAGTCTCCGCACATGGAATAGATACCATCTGTTACTATCATTAAAAATAAAGGGATCTATAAGCTTTGTATCTGAAGGGTAATGCTTTTTTAATTTACTTTTAAATGGTCCTAAAGGGTTTTTAGATGATGCTAAACTAATATTTTCATTTGCCACATAAACCATATAAAATAGACTGTCTTTTTTGAAAACCTGTGGGGCCCAAAACCCGCTTTCTCCGTATGCATCTGCTTTTTTTAATGCATATCCCTTCGGTTCCCAATTCTTAAGATTTTTAGACTCATACACTAAAAAACCGTTCGCAGTACTGTCGATTCCTCCAGTTGAAGATCCATATAAATAGTACTTATTATTTTCCGCAAAAATAGTTGGATCACCCAAATATATTGCTTCATTGGTTTGGGTCAATATTGTATTGTTATCAATATGACTATAAAATGTTTGAGAAAGAAGATTAAACTGATTAATCAGAAACAAAAAAAGGTAGAAGTATATCAANTGTTTATAGTTTTATTAAAAATACAATTAAAGTTCAAACTCTAATTTTCAATATGTTTTGATCCCAAAGGATTAATAAATATTNCAGTTTTCAATTGATACTACATTTTTAATTAAATTTAAAAAATAGATATTAAATATGGAAACCAAAAACTACCAAAGAAGACAATTTATTAATCATTTATTAGGAGGAACTTTTACCCTTGCAATTACTCCCAATTTATTAGCTCAAAATCTTACTAATTTAAAAGATGAAATAGATTGGTATGATGTTAAAGATCTTGGGGTTGAGGGTAAAGGTTGGAATAATACCAAGAAGTTTTTTGATAGACTACCTTCTAAAGCAGAGGGTTTTGTTCGTGATCAAGTTTGGGGTCTATCCAGAGATTCTGCAGGAATGTGTATTAGGTTTGTTTCAGAATCTCCTAATATTTATGTACGATATGAGTTATCTCGAGAAAGTCTTTCTATGACTCATATGGCTGCAACAGGCCACAGCGGAGTTGATTTATATGCAGAGGATGGAATGGGCATTGACCGTTGGGTTGCAGTAGTGAGGCCTGGAAAACAAAAAATGGACACAACCATAGCTAAAGGTTTAGCCCCTGGATCCAGAAGATATACCCTTTATTTACCACTTAGAAATGGCATTGAATCTTTGGAAATAGGCGTAGTCAAAGGTGAAACTTTTAGGGCTTTATCCCCACGTAATGAGAGACCAATTGTTTTTTATGGAACCTCAATAATGCATGGTGCTTGTGCCTCCAGACCTGGAATGGCATTCCCATCAATTCTTGGAAGGAGACTAAGAAGACCAATTATTAATCTTGGCTTTGCTGGTAATGGTCGAATGGAGATTGAAGTTGGATCTTTACTTGCAGAACTTGAACCTTGTGTGTATGTAATTGATTGCCTACCGAATATGAATGAATCATCAGTTTCGCAACGGGCTGTTCCACTTGTTAAAAAGATAAGAGAAACTCATGAAAAAACTCCTATTTTATTGGTTGAAGACCGAAGTTTTACAAATACTCGTTTTTTCCCAGCAAGAAAAAAACACCACCAAAAAAGTAGGGCAGCATTAAAAAATGCCTTCAAACAATTAGAGAATATAGGAGTAAAAAATATTTTTTATTTAGATGGTGATCATCTTTTGGGTCAGGATGGGGAAGCGGCAACAGATGGTTCACATCCAAGTGATCTAGGGATGACTCGTTATGCTGACGCTTATGAACCTGTTCTTAGAAGAATACTTAACCAATATTGAAAATATTTTTTACTCTAAATATTTCCTTTTTTCATTTCTTTAATGGCATGGTTAGCTGCTCGAGCAGTCATCGCCATGTAGGTTAGAGAGGGGTTTTGGGTTGATGTAGATGTCATACAAGCTCCATCAGTTATAAAAACATTTTGGCAATGATGCAATTGATTCCATTTATTCAGAAGAGAAGTTTTTGAATCATGCCCCATTCGAACACCCCCCATCTCGTGAATATCATTTCCTGGTATACGATTATTGTCGCTAGTTTTAATGTTTGTGAAACCCGCTTTAGTATACATTTCTGAAAATTCCTCAAAAAAATCTTTGAGCATTTTTTCATCATTGTCATCATAATCTACATCCACTTTTAGTTGAGGGATTCCCCAAGGATCAACTAAACTTTGATCAAGTGTCACTTGATTACTCTTCTTGGGAATTGTTTCACCCATCATATGAGAATTAACGTTCCAAACATCATTCTGCTTTGTGTTTTTTAAATTATTAAATAAGTCGTCTCCAAGTCCTGAAGTATCATATATCATATTTTTTCGAGCTCCAAAACCAGCAGCATATCCTCTAAGGAAATTAGTTTCCTGCCTGTAGACATTCCTAAATCTGGGTAAATAAGCTGAGGTGGGTTTTCGACCATCTACACGATTATTTTTATGCCCCTCATGAGTTGCTGTTATTCGACCTCTATAGTTATGAAATGCAATATATTTACCTAATAATCCACTATCGTTGCTTAATCCGTTTGGAAATCGATTCGAGGTTGAATTTAATAGAATTAAATTCGAATTTAGGGTAGAGGCATTTAAGAAAATTACTTTAGCAAAATATTCAGTAGTAGCTTTGGTATGAGCGTCAATAACCCTAACACCTGTGGCTTTTTTCTTTTTTTCATCGTAGATTATAGAATGAACTACACTATCAGTTTTCATTGTCAGATTACCTGTTCTCATAGCCCAAGGAATTAAGGTCGAATTAGCATTAAAATATCCTCCAAAAGGGCAACCTCTTTGACAAATATTTCGGCTGGCGCACAGGCCTCTTCCTTGCTCAATAAAAATGGGTTTACTCTCAGTTAGGTGTGCACACCTTCCGTAGATTACATGTCTATCTTTGTAATATTTTTTGACCTCTTCACTGAAATAATCCTCAACACAATTATTTCCAAAAGGCCGAAGAAAATCTCCATCAGGAAGTATTTCTAATCCATCTTTATTACCACTTACTCCAACGAATTTTTCTACATATGTATACCAAGGGTCGAGATCTTTGTAACGTATTGGCCAATCCACAGCAAATCCGTCTCGAGCAGGGCCCTCAAAATCTAAGTTACTCCAGCGCTGAACTTGTCTTGCCCACATAATTGATTTTCCACCAACTTGATAACCACGAATCCATTGAAATGGTTTGGTCTGAACATAAGGATGCTCAGCATCCTTTGTAAAAAAATGCATTGCATCCTCTCTAAATGCATAACAACTATGTGCAATTGGATTTTCCTCCCTAATCTTAGCAGGAACNTTTCCACGATGTTTAAACTCCCATGGCAACATATTTGTTGTAGGGTAATCTTTTAAATGCTCTACATTTCTACC
Organism: Flavobacteriaceae bacterium TMED121; assembly: GCA_002171295.2. Lineage (GTDB taxonomy): Bacteria > Bacteroidota > Bacteroidia > Flavobacteriales > Flavobacteriaceae > UBA8316. The sequence goes on along the minus strand of NHFW02000019.1, from coordinate 100,165 downwards.
ACGTTCGATTAGAAGTGTATTGAGCCCCTGTTCACAAAACTCTTTTGCTGCCCATCCTCCTGACATACCTGCTCCAATAACAATAGAGTCGAAATGGTTTTGTTTATTCATTTTATTAATTTANACAGTAACACATCCCAAATGTCTACCCGGGATAAATTCATATTTTAAAAATTTAGTCATAAATTCCTCTGAAGTCATAAAGTGTCTAAGCGACCATTGACGGGTTTTTCGCATAAAAAAACCAATATCATTTTCAAGTTCGATTACCTTAAATATAATTTCACACTTAGATTTGAAATTTAAAGAATTAAATCCAGAGGAGTTGGATGCAGTTATTTGATTTTTTAAGTTTGATAACCCAGATTTATATGTCTCAATCTCTTTTTCAGTTAATGCCCCTTCAANNTGGTTNANNATAAANTCAATNCNTNACTCNGGAGTTTTGAANGATTCNCTTTTTNGTGGTAAAATNGNTTTAGAAATTGAANTTATTAATTCTTTATCCTTCATGATCNATCTTAGGTTTAATTGANGGNGATGAANNACANTGAGTTAGTGAGGCAACTCCAGTNANACCNAGTGTAATNGCATANACGGCATCTCTCCTTTTCATATTCAAATATACATTTTAATATTTTTTTTNACANTTTATGANTTTGATANATAAAAAAAGGGGTTAAGTAGATACTAACCCCTTTTTTTTATTNAAATTAANNTTAANTATCTACAGGTAAAAAACGTCCTTTTTTACCACGTCTTGACTCTAGTTTTTTAGCTTTTTCAAATTCCTCTCGTGTATATTTTTTACCATCGATACAGATGGATTTAACACCTACTGGGAATTCAAAAAATATTAAACGACTTTTCATTAAAAAATTCAGGTTAGAATTTAAAACTTGATATTAAAACAATAGATCTAAAAATAAAAATTTTAATTGCTTTTAGCAAATATATATGTCTCATCCCTTGGCCCATCATCATCATCATAATTAATATTTAAAAACGTAAAGGATAATTGAGTATCAGTTATATTATTAATTGTAGCTGAGCTATTTAGAGCATCTCCTGGACCACCAGTTACATTGAAAACAGTTTGTTCTTCATTTCCCCATTCCCAATTACCCATCACAACTTCTACAAGATTTTCGTCAGCTAAACCCAAGTAAATATAAGTTCCAAAAGTTGAAATAACTAATTTGGCTGCGTCGGTTGGAATACAGTCATAATCAAGATCTAAATCAAATCCACCAGTAATTTCGTCTTGTTCGTTAATAACTCCATCAGCATTTAAGTCTAGCAGTTCGTCAGAACAATCTTCAAAATAATTACCAAATGTTCCGCCAAAGGTATCTGAGTAATCACTTAAGTTCCAAGTACCAACTATCTTGTAGTGATTAGAATTTGTGTCAGCAGTGAGTGTGCCCTCCACAGCAGGTTCTTTATCTGCAGAATAATCTTTATCCATATTATCGTTACATGGAATTCCAATACTTTCAAGATTAACTATAAAATCAAATTTGAAGCTGATATCTAATTGTCCGTTTGTCTCAATAACTTCTATGTTTGTGACCTCTGCAATATTTTGTTCACTACCCTCTGTAAAGGTTTTGAGAATTATTTTAGTTACTTTTTCTTCCTCTTCAACTAATTCAAAGTTGCCATATATTATAGCTATTCCACCAGTTTCTGTCATTCCAGGAGCATTTATATTAAGATTGTAATCATACTCCGTAAACTCGATAGAGTTAAAAGTACAATCAGTAACCTCTCTAGCAGTTTTTGAACTATTGCTTGATGAGCCTAAATTCCACTTACCAAAAATAGTTTTTTTAGCCTGCTCTGCAGTTTGCTCCGAGACTTTACCCGTTGCGTAAATATTGGTAATTGCTGATGATGCCATCCTTGGATCTGTAATATCTGCTGAACTATCATCGTTTGAACTTTTACTACAGGAATAAATTAACAGAATGATTAGTAAGAATGGTAATCTCTTCATGACTTTATTTTTTGAAAACGAAATACAATAAACAAAAATAGGATTAATAAAACAATTTTTATAATACTTATTTGATTTGAAAATTATTGATTTTCATATAGTTATCATTTTCAAAAAATAGTATATAACATTTAATGATATAATTACTTTCAGAAAGAAAGTAAGTGATCGGGTTTTGATACCATTTTTTTTATTGGTGGAGCAAATTGAGTGAGCTTTATATCTTTCACAGCAACTTTGTATTCATCCAATTTAGGAATTCTCCCAAGGATTGCTGAAAGTACCACAACTGGTGTAGAGCCAAGCAATGATTCGCCTTTTTTTCTTTCAGAGTCTTTAACAACCCTACCTTTAAATAAACGTGTAGATGTTGCCATCACAGTATCACCTTTTTCAGCTTTCTCCTGATTTCCCATACAGAGATTACAACCTGGTCTCTCTAGATATAATATATTTTCATATTCTGTTCGAGCAGAGTTTTTTGGAGCTTCGTCATCAAACTCAAAACCAGAATACTTTTGTAAAATCTCCCAATCACCCTCTTCCTTGAGCTCATCAATTATATTATAGGTTGGAGCTGTAACAACAAGCGGAGATTTAAACTTAACTTTTCCATAAAAATCCTCAAGATTTCTCAACATCTTAGCTACAATTTTGATGTCTCCCTTGTGAACCATACAGGAACCGACAAATCCAAGATCGACGTTTTTCTCTCCACCATAAAATGAAAGTTCACGGATAGTATCATGAGTGTAACGTTTAGACACGTCATCATTGTGAACATCAGGATCAGCAATCATGGGTTCATCAATAATTTCTAAATCCACAATAAATTCAGCGTAGTATTTTGCATTCTCATCAGGGTTGAGTGGGGGTTTGCTTCCTGATTTAATTTCATTGATTCGACTATCCGCTTTATCAACAAGACCTTTTAGGACTTTATTTTGATTATCCATTCCTTTGTCAATCATTATTTGAATCCTTCCTTTAGCTATCTCAAGGGACTCAATAAGTGTATTATCTTGGGAGATACAAACAGAGGCTTTAGCTTTCATTTCAGCGGTCCAATCAGTAAAAGTGAAGGCTTGATCAGATGGTAATGTTCCTATATGTACTTCGATTACTCTTCCTTGAAATACATTTTCACCGCCAAACTTTTTAAGCATTTGAGATTGAGTTGCATGAACAACATCTCTAAAATCCATATGATCTTTCATCTTCCCTTTAAAAGTAACTTTAACTGATTCTGGAATTGGCATAGAAGCTTCTCCAGTAGCTAAGGCTAGAGCTACAGTTCCTGAATCTGCACCAAATGCAACTCCCTTAGACATTCTTGTATGTGAATCCCCGCCAATAATTATTGCCCAATCGTCCACAGTGATGTCATTTAGGACCTTGTGAATTACATCTGTCATTGGAAGATATTTATTATTAGGATTTCGCGCGGTTATTAGACCAAAATCACTCATAAATTTCATCAACTTAGGAATATTTTTTTGAGATTTTATATCCCAAACTGAAGCCGTATGACAACCAGATTGATATCCACCGTCTACTGTCGGAGAAATTACTGTTGCAGCCATCATTTCCAATTCCTGTGAAGTCATTAGTCCTGTGGTGTCTTGGGATCCAATAATATTAACTTTAACTCTAACGTAAGATCCAGCATGTAAAATTTTTCCTGAAGTCCCAAGAGCATTTTTATTAAATATTTTTTCAACAGCTGTGAGCCCTTGACCCTCGTAGAATATTTCTTTTGAAGTTGCAAAAACTTTTGGTAATTCAATACCAATTGTCTTGGCAGCAAAGTTTTGGAGTTTTTTTCCGAATACAATGGCGTAAGAGCCTCCAGCTCTCATAAATTCGATTTTTTGAGGTGTAAACGAAGAAGAGACGTCTATTAACTCTTTTTTACCTTGATATAACTTTTTGGTTTTTGTGTTAATTGTAAATAAAGTACCTGTTTTAACAGAAAAACTTTCTTGTAATTCAGGCTCACCTTCACTATTAACAATCGGCTTCCCATCTTTATCAATAGATTTTATCCAGTTTTGTAGGTCTAAACCAATACCTCCCGTTACATCAACAGTTGTAAGAAATATTGGCGAAATACCATTAGTTCCAGCAACCACTGGGGCAATATTTATAAAGGGAACAAACGGACTTGCTTGATTTCCTATCCAAAGAGCTACATTATTAACGCCAGACATTCTTGAAGAGCCCACACCCATAGTCCCTTTTTCTGCAACTAGCATCACTCTTCTATTTGGAAATTGATTCTGCAAAGTTATTAGTGATTGTTGCTGTTCTTTATTGTGCTCGAACATACACTGACCATGAAGTTCTCTATCAGATCTTGAATGTGCGTCACTACCCGGGGATAAAAGATCAGTCGATATATCTCCAATACCTGCAACAAAGGAAACTAAATCAATTTTCTCAGGAAGATCAGGTAACTTAGTGAAAAATTCCGCTTTTGAATAGCTTTCAAGGAGATCTTTAGCAATTTCATCCCCATTTTTAAAAGCTATTTCTAATCTTTCCATATCTGCTTCGTAAAGAAAAACTTGAGTTTTTAAAACTTTGCAAGCATCTTTAGATACTGATTCATAGGGTCCTAGCGCCAAATCCAATAGCACTTCAATAGAAGGGCCTCCTTTCATATGTGAGAGCTGATCAAGTGCAAATGATGGCGAAACTTCTTTAATTGAAATTTCCCCAAGAATTATTTCTTTAAGAAACTTTGCTTTGACTTTAGCTGCACTGGTTGTTCCAGGTAACACGTTGTAGGTGAAATAATTTAAAGAGCTTTCGTGATTTTTATTTTTGTCATTTTTAATATTTAATATAATATCTTCTAATAAAGCTCCATCATCGATAGGTTTAGGACTAAGACCTAAAGACTTTCTCTCTTCAATTTCTTTTAAGTAGTTTGAAAATTCAGTCATATTAACCCATTTTGACGATTAAATGCAAATTTATAATTAAGGATTATTTAATGCAACGTTTAAGGAAGGTATTTTTCCTAAATGGTTTTCTAAAATCAAGAACATTAATCACTTTTAAAATTGATAAAATCTATAAGATCAAAATTTAAAATTTATTAATAAAGGCTTCATATAATTATAGATTATGGACATTTTTAAATTAAGTTGAAAAGCTTAATCTTACGTAAGTAAAAATCCTTGAAAATAGACTGTTTTTTATAAAAAATTTTTAAATTTGCACCCTCTTAATTAATAAAGATACATTTAAATTATGGCTAAAGAAACTTTTGACCGATCGAAACCCCACTTAAATATTGGAACAATTGGTCACGTAGATCATGGTAAAACTACATTAACAGCTGCGATAACAAAGGTGCTTGCTGATGCAGGAATGTCTGAAGCAAAAAGCTTTGATCAAATCGATAATGCTCCTGAAGAAAAAGAGCGTGGTATTACTATTAATACTTCACACGTAGAATATCAGACAACAAATAGACATTATGCGCACGTTGATTGTCCTGGTCACGCCGATTATGTAAAAAATATGGTAACTGGTGCTGCTCAGATGGATGGAGCTATACTTGTAGTCGCCGCTACAGACGGGCCTATGCCACAAACGCGCGAGCATATTTTACTTGGTCGACAGGTAGGAATTCCTAGAATAGTTGTTTTCCTTAATAAAGCTGACATGGTTGATGATGAAGAATTATTAGAATTGGTCGAAATGGAAGTAAGAGAATTACTTTCCTTCTACGATTATGACGGAGATAATTCCCCGGTAATCCTTGGCTCAGCGCTTGGGGCTCTGAATGGAGAACAAAAATGGGTAGATACTGTACTTAAATTAATGGAAGAAGTTGACTCATGGATTGAATTACCAAAACGTGATGTTGAAAAAGATTTTTTAATGCCTGTTGAGGATGTATTTTCCATTACAGGACGAGGTACTGTTGCTACCGGTCGAATTGAAACTGGTGTTGCCAACACTGGCGATTCAATTGATATTATTGGAATGGGAGCTGAAAAACTTGACTCAACTGTGACTGGAGTTGAGATGTTCCGCAAAATTCTCGACAGAGGTGAAGCGGGTGACAATGTAGGAATTCTTCTAAGAGGTATCGAAAAAACCGATATTAAGAGAGGTATGGTTATATGTAAGCCTGGTTCGGTTACACCTCATGCTAAATTTAAAGCTGAGGTATATATTTTGAAAAAAGAAGAAGGGGGTCGCCACACACCATTCCATAACAACTATCGTCCTCAGTTTTATGTAAGAACCACGGATGTAACAGGTAATATAGTCCTACCTGATGGAGTTGAAATGGTAATGCCTGGGGACAATTTAACTATCACAGTAGATTTGATTCAGCCTATTGCATTAAATGTAGGCCTTAGATTTGCGATTCGTGAAGGAGGAAGAACTGTTGGAGCTGGTCAAGTCACTGAGATTTTAGATTAAAAAAGTTTTTAAGATGATTCTCAAGGTGTCTACCAATGGTGGGCGCCTTTTGTGTCGAATAAAAACGGGTTTAGCTCAGTTGGTAGAGCACTGGTCTCCAAAACCAGGTGTCGGGAGTTCGAGCCTCTCAACCCGTGCAAATAATAGTAAAGAAAATGTCTGCTTTTATAAGCTATATTAAAGATTCAATTGAGGAACTTAAGAATAACGTTTCATGGACACCCCGACAAGAGTTACAAAAACTTGTGGTCATAGTTATGCTATTCTCAGTAATCTTTTCAATTGCAATATGGGGAGCTGATACAGTTCTTTCAGAAGTTGTAGGCTTTTATTTTCAACTGATAAACGGATAATCATGGCAGAAGTTGCATCAAAAAACTGGTATGTTATTAGAGCGGTAAGTGGCCAAGAAGCTAAGATTAAGGACTATATAATGGGGGAAATTTCCCGTTTAGGATATGCTGATCAAGTTGATGATATGTTGGTTCCAATGGAAAAAGTTGTTCAGATTAGAAATGGAAAAAAAATCAATAAAGAGAAAGTTTATTTCCCAGGATACATAATGATTAAAGCTAACTTGATTGGAGAAATCCCACACATCATTAAATCTGTTACTAATGTAATAGGCTTTTTAGGAGAAACTAAAGGAGGCGAACCTATTCCATTAAGAATCGCTGAAGTTAATAGAATGCTTGGAAAGGTTGATGAATTGACCATGACAACTGAACACATCGCAATCCCTTTCACTTCAGGTGAAAACGTAAAGGTAATTGATGGGCCTTTCAATGGGTTTAATGGAACTATTGAAAAAGTAAATGAAGAAAAGAGAAAACTAGAGGTAATGGTCAAGATATTTGGCCGTAAGACCCCTTTAGAATTAAGTTATATGCAAGTAGAAAAATTATAAATGTTACCTATACCAGAAGTTTTAGCTTCCAATTAAAGCTTCTATAAACTTTAAAGTTTAAATTAATAATGGCAAAAGATATAGATAAGGTTCTTAAACTTCAAGTTCGGGGAGGTGCAGCGAATCCTTCGCCACCAGTCGGACCCGCATTAGGTGCTGCAGGAGTTAATATCATGGAGTTTTGTAAACAATTTAATGCGCGAACCCAAGATAAGCCAGGTAAAATATTACCAGCTGTAATTACTGTCTACAAAGACAAGTCATTTGAATTTGTAATTAAAACACCCCCAGCGGCCGTTCAACTTATGGAAGCAGCTAAAACTAAAAAAGGATCGGGTGAACCTAATAGAATTAAAGTTGCTTCGGTTACTTGGGATCAAGTTAAAGTAATTGCTCAAGACAAAATGCAGGATTTAAATGCGTTTAGTATAGAATCTGCAATGAAAATGGTAGCTGGTACAGCACGCTCAATGGGGTTTACTGTAAAGGGAGAATTCCCCTCTAATCCTTAAATATTAAATATGATAAAATTATCAAAAAAACAGAAAGTAGCTAGGGAAAAAGTGAATTCCAATTCAGTATATACGTTATCAGATGCTTCCAGCTTGGTTAAAGATATCTCTACCGAAAAGTTTGATTCTTCAGTTGATTTGGCAATTAGATTAGGTGTTGATCCGAAGAAAGCTAATCAAATGATTAGAGGTGTTGTAACTCTGCCCCATGGAACCGGAAAAGTACTTCGTGTACTTGCATTGGTTACTCCAGATAAAGAAATAGAAGCGAAAGAAGCAGGTGCCGATTTTATTGGACTTGACGAATATCTTCAAAAAATTAAAGATGGATGGACAGATGTCGACGTAATAGTCACCATGCCTAGTGTTATGGGTAAACTGGGACCGTTAGGAAGAGTCTTAGGACCAAGAGGTTTAATGCCCAATCCAAAAACTGGGACTGTTACAATGGATATTAAAAAAGCCGTATCTGACGTGAAAGGTGGTAAAATAGACTTTAAAGTTGACAAAACTGGAATCATTCATGCTTCTATTGGTAAAGCTTCTTTTGAAGCAAAAAAAATCGAAGATAATGCGAGTGAATTGTTGAAAACAATCCAAAAGATGAGACCCTCTTCGATTAAGGGTACTTACATAAAAAGTATTTTCATGTCCAGTACAATGAGTCCCAGCATTAATATTGAAACAAAAATCGCTTAAGCCTCAAAATCAAGGTAATGACGAAACAGGAAAAAATACAGGAAATTAAGGATTTAACAACCGAAATATCATCGGTAAAAAACCTTTACCTTACAGACATTGCGGGATTGAATGCGGTTCAGACTACCGCACTACGTCGAGCATGTTTTAAATCAAACATCAAATTATCTGTTGTGAAGAATACTCTTTTGGCGAAAGCCATGGATGCCTCTGAAAAAGATTTTGGAGAATTACAATCAGTATTAAAAGGTAATACCTCATTGATGTTTTCTGAAGCTGGAAATACTCCAGCTAAATTAATTAAAGATTTCCGTAAGAAATCTGATAAGCCCGTATTGAAGGGAGCATATATTGAGGAAGCTATATACATTGGTGATGACCAAATCGATTTTTTGGAATCCATCAAATCGAAAGAGGAGTTATTAGGAGAAATAATTTCCATTCTTCAATCACCAGCCAAGAATATTATTTCGGCACTTCAGTCAGGTGGTTCAAATATTTCGGGGATATTAAAGACATTATCTGAGCGATAATGTATAAAATTGTACACACTCAAAAAATTATAAATTAAAATTAGAAATTCAAATTAATACAAAATGGCAGATTTAAAAGAATTCGCGGAACAACTGGTAAACTTGACTGTAAAAGAAGTCAACGATTTAGCTAATATTTTAAAAGACGAGTATGGCATTGAGCCTGCTGCAGCTGCAGTTGCTGTTGCTGGAGGTGCAGCAGCCAGTGGTGGCGATCCAACTACTGAGGAAAAATCAGAATTTGACGTTGTCCTCACAGCTGCTGGAGGCTCTAAACTTGCAGTAGTCAAATTGGTTAAAGAGCTAACTGGTCTTGGTCTTAAAGAAGCAAAGGAATTAGTTGATAATGCTCCAAGTAATATTAAGGAAGCGGTTTCCAAAGATGAAGCTGAGGGACTTAAAAAATCTCTAGAGGAAGCTGGAGCTGAAGTTGAGTTAAAATAGTTTTTTTTCTCAAAAACCTTAGGTTTTGGCTACAGGATTATCCTTTGTTAAGCCTAAACCATTTTGTTTTTTTATTAAGGCCCAACTAGTTAAAACTTTATTCTGATACTAATAAATTAATCTAAATGCCGAATATATCATCAAAAAGAGTCGATTTTGCTGTTGCAAAACACTCACCAAATTACCCCGATTTTTTAGATATTCAAATCAAATCTTTTCAAGACTTTTTCCAATTGGAAACTAAGTCTGATGAGAGAATAGAGGAAGGATTATTTAACACTTTTAAAGAAAATTTTCCAATTACAGATACTCGTAATCAATTTGTGTTGGAGTTTCTCGACTATTTTATCGACCCTCCTCGTTATTCAATTCAAGAATGTATCGAAAGAGGATTAACTTATTCAGTTCCTTTAAAAGCAAGATTAAAGCTTTTCTGTACAGATCCAGAGCACGAAGATTTTGAGACTATTGTTCAGGATGTATTTTTAGGAACAATTCCATATATGACTCCAAGCGGTACTTTTGTTATAAATGGTGCAGAGCGAATTGTTGTTTCTCAATTACACCGATCTCCAGGGGTATTTTTTGGCCAGTCTTTTCACGCTAATGGAACAAAACTCTATTCGGCAAGAGTTATTCCATTTAAAGGTTCTTGGATTGAGTTTGCTACTGATATTAATAGTGTTATGTATGCTTACATTGACCGTAAGAAAAAATTACCGGTAACAACATTGTTTCGTGCTATTGGTTATGAAAGTGATAAGCAAATATTGGAAATATTTGATTTAGCTGAAGAGGTTAAGGTTTCTAAAACGGGATTAAAAAAAGTAATGAATCGAAAACTTGCAGCGAGGGTATTAAAAACTTGGCATGAAGATTTTGTAGATGAAGATACTGGCGAGGTCATTTCTATTGAGCGAAATGAAATTATTATAGACCGAGATACTATTCTTGAAAAAGAACATTTTGAAATGATTTTGGAAGCTGACGTAAAAGCGATTTTACTTCATAAGGAGGACGCTCATTTGGCAGACTACGCAATTATTCATAATACCTTACAAAAAGACCCTACTAATTCTGAAAAAGAAGCTGTAGAACACATCTATCGTCAATTAAGGAATGCTGAGCCACCAGATGAAGATACCGCCAGAGGAATAATAGATAAACTTTTCTTTTCAGATCAACGATATAATCTTGGCGAAGTAGGTCGTTACAGAATGAATAAGAAACTCAACTTGGAGGTTGAGATGGATAAACTAGTTTTGACCAAAATAGACATTATAACCATAATAAAATACTTAATAGAACTTATTAATTCAAAAGCTGAAATTGATGATATTGATCACCTCTCTAATCGAAGGGTTAGAACTGTAGGTGAGCAATTGTCATCTCAGTTTGGAGTTGGTTTAGCTCGAATGGCAAGAACTATTAGAGAGAGAATGAATGTAAGAGATAATGAGGTTTTTACTCCTATTGACTTAATAAATGCCAAAACTCTGTCTTCTGTTATCAATACTTTTTTTGGAACTAACCAGCTTTCACAGTTTATGGATCAGACAAATCCATTAGCTGAAATCACTCACAAGAGAAGACTTTCTGCTTTAGGTCCAGGAGGGCTTTCAAGAGAAAGAGCAGGTTTTGAGGTTAGAGATGTACATTATACTCACTATGGAAGACTCTGCCCAATTGAAACACCTGAGGGGCCTAACATAGGTTTAATTTCTTCCTTAGGTGTATATGCAAAAGTAAATAATCTTGGATTTATTGAAACCCCTTATCGTAAAGTTGAGGGAGGAAAAATTGACCTTGTTAATACGATTTATCTTAGTGCTGAAGAAGAAGAAAATAATTTAATAGCTCAGGCTAATATACCCTTCGATAAATCTGGAAATATTACATCAGAAAAAGTAATTGCCAGAGATCAGGCAGATTTTCCAGTGGTTACACCTGATCAAATTAATTATACGGATGTAGCACCTAACCAAATTGCTTCAATATCGGCTTCATTAATTCCATTTCTAGAACATGATGATGCAAATAGAGCGCTTATGGGATCTAATATGATGCGCCAAGCTGTTCCTTTGTTACGACCAGAATCACCAATAGTTGGGACTGGATTAGAGCGTCAAGTTGCTTCTGATTCAAGGGTCCTAATAAATGCAGAAGGTGATGGACTCGTCGAATACGTTGACGCTAATAAAATTAGTATCAAATACGATATGACTGACGATGAACGTCTGGTTAGTTTTGATGGAGATTCCAAAACTTACAATTTGATTAAATTTAGAAAAACTAACCAAGGAACTTGTATTAATTTAAAACCTATTGTAAGAAAAGGAGATCGAGTTATAAAGGGACANGTTCTTTCTGAAGGATATGCTACACAAACCGGAGAACTTGCACTAGGAAGAAACTTGAAAGTTGCATTCATGCCCTGGAAAGGATATAATTTTGAGGATGCAATTGTAATTTCCGAAAAGGTAGTAAGGCAAGATATTTTTACTTCTATTCACATTGACGAATATTCAATAGATGTTAGGGATACCAAGTTAGGTACTGAGGAATTGACTGATGATATTCCAAATATAAGTGAGGAAGCTACCAAAGATTTGGATGAAAACGGTATGATTCGTATCGGTGCTGAGGTACAATCTGGAGATATNTTGATTGGTAAAATTACTCCCAAAGGAGAATCGGACCCTTCACCTGAGGAAAAGTTATTGCGTGCTATTTTTGGAGATAAAGCTGGGGATGTAAAAGACGCTTCTCTTAAAGCACCTCCATCGTTGAGAGGTGTGGTAATTGATAAAAAATTGTTTACAAGATCCGTTAAGGATAAAAGAAAACGAAATCAAGATAAGCAAGAGCTCGAATTATTGGAGAAGGAGTTTGAAGGTAAGTTTGAAGATTTAAAAAGTTTATTGATTGAAAAACTTTTCAATATTGTTAATGGTAAAACTTGTCAAGGAGTTCAAAATGACCTTGGAGAAGAAGTACTTCCTAAAGGAAAGAAATATAGCCTCAAAATGCTTTCCAAAGTTGAAGACTACGCTCATCTTACTAAGGGAGTGTGGACTANAACCTCAGANGTTAACAAATTAATTGCTGATCTGATTCATAATTATAAAATCAAAGAAAATGATTTACAAGGATCTCTTAGAAGAGAGAAATTTACTATAAGCGTGGGTGATGAGCTACCTGCAGGAATCAAAAAATTAGCCAAAGTTTACGTCGCTAAAAAACGAAAACTTAAGGTAGGAGANAAGATGGCTGGACGCCATGGAAATAAAGGTATTGTTGCCCGAATTGTTCGAGAGGAAGAAATGCCATTTTTAGAGGACGGTTCACCTGTTGATATTGTTTTAAATCCTCTAGGAGTTCCATCTCGTATGAATATTGGACAAATATATGAAACNGTACTAGGATGGGCAGGACTTAACTTAGGTGAGAAATACGCTACACCNATTTTTGATGGTGCAAGCATAGATCAAATAAATGAGTTAACAAAAAANGGTAANGTACCTCTTTACGGACATACANATCTCTATGATGGAGGNACAGGAGATCGCTTTGACCAAGCCGCTACAGTTGGAGTAATTTATATGCTGAAATTAGGTCACATGGTAGACGATAAAATGCACTCTAGATCAATTGGTCCTTATTCCTTGATTACTCAACAACCATTAGGTGGTAAAGCTCAATTTGGTGGCCAGAGATTCGGAGAGATGGAAGTCTGGGCTTTAGAAGCATATGGAGCTTCCAGTACACTCCAGGAAATTTTGACCGTAAAGTCTGACGATGTAGTTGGAAGAGCTAAAACGTACGAATCCATTGTTAAGGGAGAAACTCTTCCGGAACCTGGATTACCAGAATCTTTCAATGTTTTGATGCANGAATTGAAGGGCTTAGGATTGGATATTAGATTAGAAGAATAATTAAAAATTATTATTGAGTTATGCCTAGAAACAACGAAATTATTACCCAAAAGAAATTCAATAAAATTACTATTGGTTTATCATCCCCTGAGGTTATCCTTGGTAATTCGAGAGGAGAGGTCTTAAAACCTGAAACTATTAATTACAGAACACACAAGCCTGAACGTGANGGGTTATTTTGTGAGCGGATTTTCGGTCCCGTAAAAGACTTTGAATGTGCNTGTGGGAAATACAAGCGNATTCGNTATAAAGGAATTGTTTGTGACCGTTGTGGTGTAGAAGTAACTGAAAAAAAAGTAAGGCGTGATAGAGTAGGACATATTAGTTTAGTTGTTCCTGTTGCTCATATATGGTATTTCAGATCATTACCTAATAAGATTGGATACTTACTNGGATTACCTTCGAAAAAGTTGGATATGATAATTTATTATGANCGATATGTTGTTATACAGCCTGGTACTACTAAAAANNCNGAAGGAGAACCTATCCAAAAAATGGATTTCNTGACTGAGGAAGAGTATTTAAATATAATGGAGCAGNTGCCAATTGAAAANCAATTTCTTGATGACAGTGATCCNGAGAAATTCATTGCTAAGATGGGAGCNGAATGTTTGATTGAATTACTTTCTAGGATTGATTTAGAGGCTTTATCATTTGAATTGAGAAATAAAGCCAATAATGAAACTTCCAAACAAAGAAAAACAGAGGCTTTAAAAAGGCTTCAAGTAGTAGAGGCTTTAAAAGAAGCCAATGAAAGCAGAGAAAATTTACCGGAATGGATGATCATGAAAGTGATCCCTGTCATCCCGCCAGAACTAAGACCATTGGTTCCTCTAGATGGAGGCCGCTTTGCTACATCTGACTTAAACGACTTATACAGAAGAGTTATTATCAGAAATAATCGTTTAAAAAGATTGGTNGAAATAAAGGCACCTGAGGTAATTTTAAGAAATGAAAAACGGATGCTACAAGAGTCAGTTGATTCACTTTTTGACAATACAAGAAAATCTTCTGCTGTTAAAACAGACTCTAATCGGCCATTAAAATCTCTATCAGATTCCTTGAAGGGAAAGCAGGGTCGTTTTCGTCAAAACTTACTTGGTAAGAGGGTTGACTATTCAGCACGATCTGTAATTGTCGTTGGTCCTGAATTAAAACTTTTCGAATGTGGTTTACCAAAAGGAATGGCGGCCGAACTTTATAAGCCATTCATAATCCGAAAACTAATTGAAAGAGGTATTGTAAAAACAGTCAAGTCGGCCAAGAAAATTATAGACCGTAAAGAACCAGTTGTTTGGGATATTTTAGAAAATGTACTCAAAGGTCACCCAGTATTATTGAATCGCGCCCCCACATTACATAGATTAGGTATTCAAGCTTTTCAGCCCAAGCTTATTGAAGGAAAGGCTATTCAGTTACATCCATTGGTTTGTACCGCATTTAATGCTGACTTTGATGGAGATCAAATGGCAGTCCACTTACCCCTTGGGCCCGAAGCAATACTAGAATCCCAGCTATTAATGCTGGCTTCTCATAATATTTTAAACCCTGCAAATGGATCTCCAATTACTGTTCCATCTCAGGATATGGTATTGGGGTTGTATTATATGACTAAAGCAAGAAAATCATCACCTGAGCTTATTCTTAAAGGAGAGGGATTGACTTTTTATTCTGTTGAAGAAGTTCACATAGCATACAATGAAAAACGTGTAGACTTAAATGCGATGATTAAAATTAGAGCTAAAGATTTTAATGAGGAGGGAGAATTGGTCTATCAGATAATTGATACTACTGTTGGTCGAGTACTTTTTAATGAGGTGGTTCCTGAAAATGCAGGTTATTTTAATGAGGTTTTGACTAAAAAGAATTTGAGAGAGATCATTGGCCAAATCTTGAAATTAACTAGTGTCCCAGAGACTGCGACTTTCCTAGACGAAATTAAGGATATGGGTTATAAATTTGCATTTAGAGGAGGTCTATCTTTTAGTCTAGGTGATATCATAATTCCCGCTGAAAAAATTGAAATGATTGGAGATGCCAATAGTCAAGTTGAGGGAATTACTGGAAATTATAACATGGGATTGATTACTAATAACGAACGTTACAACCAAGTCATAGATGTTTGGACATCCACTAATGCGAAACTTACAGAAATGGCAATGAAACGAATTAGTGAGGATCAGCAAGGGTTTAATTCAGTATTTATGATGTTGGATTCTGGGGCAAGGGGATCGAAGGAACAAATCCGTCAGTTGACCGGAATGCGAGGTTTGATGGCAAAGCCAAAAAAATCTAATGTTGGAGGTGGCGAGATTATTGAAAATCCAATTCTATCTAATTTTAAAGAAGGGCTTTCCATCCTGGAATATTTTATATCAACTCACGGCGCACGAAAAGGATTAGCTGATACTGCTCTAAAAACCGCTGATGCCGGTTATTTGACTCGTAGGCTGGTTGATGTTTCTCAAGATGTTATTGTAAATGAGGAAGATTGCGGTACTTTAAGAGGAATAGAAGTTAAACCTTTGAAGAAAAATGAAGAGGTCGTTGAAACCCTTGGAGAGAGAATATTAGGAAGGGTTTCTCTTAATGCTATTATTGACCCTAGAACTGATGAAATATTAGCAGAAGCTGGCGTTGAATTAACAGAGGACCTTATTAAGAAAATAGAAAACGCTCCAGTCAATAGTGTAGAAGTCCGCTCACCTCTTACTTGCGAGGCAATAAAAGGAATTTGTGTAATGTGTTACGGAAGGAATCTATCCACTGGAAAGATGGTACAGAAGGGTGAGGCCGTTGGTGTAGTTGCAGCACAGTCAATTGGTGAGCCTGGAACACAGTTGACATTGAGAACCTTCCATGTAGGTGGGGTTGCAGGTAATATTTCTGAGGAAAACCGTTTGGTAGCTAAATTTGATGGAGTTGCTGAAATAGAGGATTTAAAGACGGTAAAAGGCCAAGATTCAGATGGAAAAGACGCTAGTATAGTTATTTCTAGAACAGCTGAATTGAAACTTGTGGATGAAAACACCAAAAACGTTTTAAACACCCACAATATTCCTTACGGATCATCAATTTTTATCAAAAATAGTTCCAAGATTAAGAAGGGAGATGTTATTTGTCAGTGGGATCCATTTAATGGAGTAATTGTATCTGAATTTACAGGAAAAATAAGTTTTGAAAACATTGATCAAGGAGTAACCTATCAAGTTGAAATTGATGAACANACNGGNTTNNANGAAAANGTTATTTCTGAATCNAGAAATAAAAAANTNNTNCCNACTNTGTNATATNAANGATAAAAAAGGTAANANTTTAAGNNCNTANAATCTNCCTGTTGGNNCTCATTTAATNGTTAATGANGGNGAAANNNTAAAAGAAGGAAANANNTTAGTTAAAATNCCNAGAAAATCTGCNAAATCNGGTGATATNACAGGAGGTCTTCCNNGNGTTACNGANCTNTTTGANGCNAGAAACCCNTCAAACCCAGCAGTNGTNNNTGANATTGANGGNGTNGTTNNTTTTGGAAAAATTAANAGAGGNAATNGNGAAATNATTGTNGANTCTAAGANATGGAGANNTTAAAAAATANNTNGTTAAANTATCNAANCANATTTTGGTNCAGGAAAATGATTTTGTTAAGGCGGGNATGCCATTATCTGACGGCTCAATTACTCCTACAGATATACTCAAGATTAAAGGCCCCTCNGCNGTTCAACAATACTTNGTAAACGAAGTTCAGGAAGTTTACCGACTACAAGGGGTGAAGATTAATGATAAGCATTTTGAAGTGGTTGTTCGTCAAATGATGCGTAAGGTTAAAATTCAAGATCCAGGAGATTCTATTTTCTTAGAAGGACAATTGGTTTATAAACTTGATTTTATAAGAGAAAACGACAGTTTGTATGGAAAGAAAATTGTCGAAGAAGTTGGCTCATCCAACAACCTTAAAGCTGGACAAATGATCTCGGCTCGTCTTTTAAGAGATGAAAACTCGTTGTTAATTCGAGAAGATAAAGATATCGTTGTAGCTCGCGATGCAGTATCAGCAACAGCTACGCCAGAATTACAGGGTATTACAAGGGCATCTTTACAAACAAAGTCATTTATCTCTGCTGCCTCTTTCCAAGAGACAACTAAAGTATTAAATGAGGCTGCTGTAAACGGTAAGATTGATTCNCTCGAAGGATTAAAAGAAAATGTCATTGTTGGACATAGGATTCCTGCTGGAACTGGTTCTAGAGAATATGAAAATATTCTTGTAGGCTCAAAAGATGAGTATACGAGTTTATTGATTGACAAAGAAAGGGAAGAAGTAAACTTCTAATAATGAGCGATAAAAAGGATTCTAAAGAGCAAAAAATTAATATCGAATTGGATGATTCTACTTCACAGGGTATATATTCCAACCTAGCTGTAATTAACCATTCACCATCCGAGTTTGTTATTGATTTTGTAATTATAATGCCTGGAAACCCAAAAGCAAAAGTTAGGTCAAGAATTATTTTGACACCTGAGCATGCCAAGAGGTTCCAGAGTGCACTGGCGGACAATGTTCGTCGTTATGAGGATAGTCATGGTGAAATAAGCTCCAAAGAACACCCAACGATTCCCTTAAACTTTGGACCTGCCGGTGAAGCATAAATTTTAAGTCCATGTCATGAGGAATTCTTTTAGAATTCAGATGTAAAGTGAAAGTTTATTACGGGGTACTTCTGTTGCGCCATTTGAAGTGAAAAAGCTGAGTCAGCCAAATAAATTAATTGGCCTTCTTTATCTTTTGCTAAAAATTTTTTCTTGACTTTCAAAAAGTCCAGATAGTTTTCACTCTCATTATCTGCAACGCTAATCCAACAGGCCTTATATACATTTAGATTTTCAAATATACATTTGGCTCCATATTCGTGTTCTAGTCGGTATTGAATAACTTCAAATTGAAGTATACCAACAGTACCAATTACTTTTCTTCCGTTTAGATTNAGGGTAAATAGTTGTGCTACTCCCTCATCCATCAATTGATTAATACCTTTTCCAAGTTGTTTTGCTTTCATAGGGTCTGCATTATTGATAAACCTAAAATGNTCCGGTGAAAAATTAGGAATTCCTTTGTAGTGAATTTCCTCACCTGATGTTAGNGTGTCTCCTATTTTAAAATTACCTGTGTCATGAAGACCTACAATATCTCCTGGATAGGATATGTCGACTAATTTTTTCTTTTCAGCAAAAAATGCATTGGGACTTGAAAATTTTAACTTTTTTTTATGNCGAACATGAAAGTAAGTTGTATTGCGTTTAAATTCACCTGAAACAATTTTTATAAATGCTAAACGGTCGCGATGGTTTGGGTCCATATTAGCGTGAATTTTAAANACAAAACCTGAAAAGTCTTTTTCCTCTGGATGAATCAATCGTTTATCAGTAAACTTAGGAAGTGGCGAAGGAGCTATCTCAATAAAACAATCTAGTAATTCTTGAACTCCGAAATTATTGAGAGCAGANCCAAAAAAAACAGGTTGTAAATCTCCATTTAAATATTCTTTTTGGTTGAATTNTGGGTAAACTCCANTTACTAATTCTAGAGATTCTTTGAGTTCAACTATTGCAGTTTCTCCAATTGTTTTTTTTAAGAGATCATTTTCTAATGAATCATAATCAAATGCTTGGGCTATTTTTTGTTTGTTAGAAGATTCAAAGATTTTAATATTTTTATTCCAAAGATTATAAATCCCTTTAAAAGTATACCCCATTCCAATTGGAAAACTAATTGGACTTACCTTAAGTCCAAGCTTTATTTCTAGTTCGTCCAGTAAATCAAAGGCATCTTTTCCTTCTCGATCTAGTTTATTTATAAAAATAATCATAGGAATTTTACGCATTCGGCAAACCTCTACTAATTTTTTGGTTTGTTCTTCTACACCTTTAGCAACATCAATTACTACAATCACACTATCTACTGCGGTGAGTGTTCTAAAGGTGTCCTCTGCAAAATCTTTATGACCAGGAGTATCAAGGATATTAATTTTTTTATTTTGGTAATTGAATGCTAAAACTGATGTAGCTACAGAAATCCCTCTTTGTCGTTCAATTTCCATGAAATCGCTTCTTGCACCTTTTTTTATTTTGTTTGATTTAACTGCTCCAGCCTCCTGAATAGCTCCTCCGTANAGCAATAATTTTTCNGTCAAAGTAGTCTTTCCTGCATCCGGGTGNGAAATAATACCAAATGTTCGACGTTTTTGAATCTCCTCGAGGAATTCCATAAATNATATTTGGNNAAAAATATTATAAATTAAAGAACTCTACTANAATTTTANGATAGGTTTTGTGGTATTTATTAGGTAATTTTGAATTAANAATGGATANAGAATTAGTTGTTTTGGTTGATCAAGAAGATCGACAGATAGGGACAATGGAAAAANTAGAGGCCCATGCCACAGCAGTTCTTCACCGTGCTTTTTCAGTTTTTATTATTAATACAAATCAAGAATTNCTTCTTCAACAGCGCGCNTTTGATAAATATCATTCACCAGGCCTTTGGACTAATACTTGTTGCAGTCACCAGCGAGATGGGGAGAAAACATTGGAAGCCGGAAGTAGACGGTTAATAGAAGAGATGGGTATTAAAGTTCCTTTAACTGAATTATTCACTTTTATATACAAGGCTTCTTTTGATAATGGACTTACAGAACACGAATTAGATCATGTCTTGATTGGTTACAGTGGGAAAGATCCAAAGATAAATTTGGAGGAGGTAGAAGCTTTTAATTGGATGCCATTAGATGAAATAGAAAAAGATCTCAAACAAAATCCACAAAATTATACTGTTTGGTTTGCTATAATTTTTGATAGGTTTTATAATTATATTAAAAATAAAAAAGTTTTATGAGAGTTACTGTTTCCCGAAAAGCTCACTTTAATGCTGCACACAGACTTTATGTTAAGTCTTGGGACGAAAAAAAGAATGAATCAGTATTTGGAAAGTGTTCTAATGAATATTATCATGGACATAATTATGAGTTGATTGTNAATNTTACTGGCNANGTTGANCCTNTTACTGGAATGGTAATGGATCTNAAGGACNTGAAGGATTTAATTAAANCTGANGTGGAAGANGCNTTNGATCATAAAAACCTTAANATTCAAGTACCTGANTTTGCNGATTTAATTCCCTCNGCTGAAAATATTGCNNTTGTAATTTANAATAAATTANTNCCCNANNTAGANNAGGGAAAANCNTTAGAAATTATTCTNTACGAAACNCCCAGAAATTTTGTTAAGTACAGTGGCTAATTTTGGCCGAATCATAAAACTCAAATCATGTCAAGTATTAGATCTTTAAAAAAAGAAATTAACAACAGTATTGGAGAAATAATTGAAGATGTTTATGNCTGGGAACTTTCCAATCCTAGTGCTGATCTTAAAAAAAGTGACTTAATTNTAGACAAAGCTATTTCACTTTTTGACGATTTGATTTTAAAAATCCATAAAAACAGAAAGNTGGGTAACAAAGATGGATTTAAAATAATTAAAGAAGAATTAANNNCTGCTATTGNAGANNTCNACGATAGTATTTCTAAACTGAGTTGATAATCACCNATCTGATTCCAAATCTTTTCGGTTAGCTATTAANTCAATTAATAGNTTGCCGTATTTAGAACTTTTCACTTCTTCAGTTAATTTAGACGCAACAGTATCCAAGTATTTAATGTTGGCGTCTGAAACTTCGGTTAGTGCAATATANGGAGCTATTACATTNTCACCATGGGTAATTGCAAANTTCANGGCATANAGGTAGCGTCTTTTTAGTAGGTTNTCCATTTCTTTTTGAATTGAGTCTNAGGATCGAGAATCATTGGCNGANTTNGCATTATTGATATAGGCCTTAATGTANTCGAGGTTTTTTGCATTAAATTGTCGTGNGATTTTTCGATATTCCTGTAACAATTCTTGATTCTCAGAGCCGCTAACCTTTGCACTACTTTCAAATGTTTTTAGTAATGTATTGATAGTAATTTCACCTTTTTCGGCAAAGAACATTACACGGTCATTTATTGTATCACCATCATCTTTATTTAGGTAGAGGTAATAAATCTCTGGGCTTTCTATCTTGGTTTTAAAATTAAATTCTGGATTACCATTAATTACAATAGAGTCTATATCGATGAGCGTGGAGTCTAATACTTTTTGTAGAAACAGAGTGCCTTTTCTGAGCCCGTCGACTCTTCCACTTACATGCATCATCGAACCTTTAGGTTTTGGATTCGATTTACATCCAATCAATAAAATAAGGGAAGTCAGAAAACTAAAAAATAAAATTTTTCTCAAGATGGTTGTATTGGGATATTTTTAATTAAAATAAAACACGTTAAAGGTAATTCAATTTGTCTTTTCATAAAAATTAGTATTCGACTATTGATCTGTTTCTGGTTTTATATGCTTTAGTAACATTTATTAATTGATTATCTCTGAATGAGATATTCAAATAATTTTTCTAAAGGTTAAATTAATTCTGGGTGAGAGCGGCTTTTTCGTTTTGGGAATTTGATGTAGCCAATTTGCTTGCATTGGCCCTTCCATTAATAATAAACTGCCATGATGGAGTTCAATTTTATGTCTTTCAGTTTTAATTTTACGGTGTTTAAAGTGAAAAAAACGACTTGCCCCAAGACTAAATGAAGCTATTTGGGGTGAAACTCCTAGTTCCTTTTCATTATCTGCATGCCAGCCGTTACTATCTGAACCGTCGCGATAGAGATTAAGTAAAACACAGTTAAATTCATGTTCACAAACTGTTTGAATCCTTTTTATAAGTGTTAATAGTTCAGTGGTCATTGCGTTTGGTCGGAGTATTAAGCCAGAATAAGAATAGTTACTAAGGTTATTACTGTGAAAGGAAGTCAAGCGAGGCTGTTCATAAATCTTACCAAACAATTTAATATTATCAAGTTGCCATGGAATATTTGAAAAGAAGGTATCGAAAAAGTNATCAGCTTCTTTATTGGATAAAAAGTTTTGGTAGTAACTTACTTGAGCATCAGGAAGATCGGGTTGCCAATTAGCAATTANAGTTTTATTTTTTGGCATATTCAAAATTAGNGTTTTTTNTTTATGGTTAAATTTTATTTNTTTATNATTNAAAATAAAAAATCCTCTNCTATNNNATAGTAGAGGATTAAATTANGTATTNATTTAAACTATTTAATCAGGTCNACCGATCTCTTAATAAAAGTAGTTAGAGCTTCACCTTTTAACAAATTTTGGGAGAGGCGAGCCAGGTCAAGAGATTGCTGAATCAAGCGCTCTCGTTTTTTTGTGGTTTTGGTATTTAATATTTGTCCAACTAATTCATGGTTTGTGTTAACTAATAATGTAAACATTTCAGGGAAAGCACCCATCATTCCTCCTCCTGTTTGTTGCATTTCCTTCATACGGCGCATAAATTCAGGTTGAGTAATTACAAATGGCAAGCTACCGCTATCCATTGCTTCCATCTGTATAGTATATTTATCACTAGGGACAACCGCTTCTATTAGCGGCTTTAAAACATTTTTTTCATCATCAGATAGTTTTGAGACGGTAGCTTCTTNCTTTTTGATAAGGTTTTCAACTGCGTCNCCGTCCACTCTTGCAAACGCAATTTTTTCTTTATCCCCTTCCAGCTTTTGAATTAAATGACCGATTATAGGAGAATCTAATAAAAGGACCTTATAGCCTTTATCTTTCGCAGTCTCGATGTAGCTGTGTTGTTCCTCAATATTAGATGCATATAGAAAAATTAGTTTTCCATCTTTATCAGTCTGNTTATCTTTAACAGCNGCTTCAAGTTCATCGTAAGTCAGATANTCCCCTTCAGTAGTAGGGTATAGCATAAACTTNTTTGCTTTTTCATAAAACTTCTCTTCAGTAAGTAAGCCATATTCAATGACAACCTTTATATCATTCCACTTTTCTTCAAAAATCTTTCGATCCTTTTTAAATAGTGAATTGAGCTTATCTGCAACCTTCCTCGTTATATAGTTGCTTATTTTTTTTACAGCTCCGTCAGCTTGAAGGTAACTTCTGGAAACATTCAGGGGTATATCAGGTGAGTCAATGACTCCTCTGAGCATAGTTAGAAATTCAGGAACTATACCNTCCACATTGTCAGTTACAAAAACTTGATTTTGGTAAAGTTGAATTCTGTCTTTTTGAATATTAAGATCGTTTTGAATTTTTGGAAAATAAAGAATTCCAGTTANGTTAAATGGATAATCTACATTGAGGTGAATATTGAAGAGAGGCTCTTCAAACTGCATCGGGTATAATTCTCTGTAAAAAGATTTATAATCTTGATCTTTAAGATCAGTAGGAGTTTTAGTCCAAGCAGGGTTTGTACTATTTATTATGTTGTCAACAGTCTTGGTTTTAGGTTTAGCNTCTTTTTTNGCATTTTTAGGAAGTGGGAGTGTTTCTTCTTTTGTTCCAAACTTGATTGGATAAGGCATAAACTTATTATACTTATTCAATAATTCACTAATACGACTTTCTTCCAAAAACTCTGTGGAATCCTCTGAAATATGTAAGATGATTTCAGTACCCCGTTCTTTTTTATTAGATTTTTTTAAATTGTATTCAGGCGAACCATCGCATGTCCAATGAGCAGCCGGAGCGCGTTGATAAGACTTAGTTATTATTTCAACTTTTTCCGCTACCATAAAGGATGAGTAAAACCCTAATCCAAAATGACCAATTATACCTGAATCCTTGGCTTGTTCTTGGTATTTTTCCAAAAATTCTTCAGCCCCAGAGAAAGCTACTTCATTTATGTATTTATTAACTTCCTCAGCTGTCATACCTACCCCTTGATCGAAGATGTGTATTTTTTTCTTGTCTTTNTTNANNTTAATCTCAATATGCGGATCTCCAATATCTCCTTTAACCTCACCGATACTACTAAGGTGTTTTAGTTTACTTATCGCATCCGTTGCGTTTGAAATTAGTTCTCTCAAAAAAATCTCGTGGTCACTGTAAAGAAACTTTTTAATTAATGGAAAGATGTTCTCTACGGCAACGTTTATTTTACCATTTGCCATTTTTAAATATTTATTTTAAATACTATTGTCAAAAAAAATACCAATTGANAAATAAATGACAGATTGGCACAATTATTGTTTAAATTTTACTCAAAATATAAACGTTTAATAAATTTGTAATNAATAATTATTTTATGAATAAAAAAGAAAATAAAGATCGACTATTTATTATTTCATCTTTCATGGATTACACTTTATTAACTGAAAATTATCCCAAATCAGTTTACAATTTTTGTAAAAAAAATGATATACAAGAGAAGGCCTTTTATAAAGATTTTGGCTCTTTGGATGCCATTAAAAAAATGATTTGGCAGTCGTTTTATGAAAATGCGATGTCATTGTTAGAAAAAGATAAAAACTTTGATGTTTCCTCTCCCAAGGAAAAGCTACTCTCTTTTTACTTCACTTTTTTTGAAGTACTTTTACTTAATCGTAGTTATGTATTATTCGTATTGTCTGAAGAAGAAAAAATTCTTAGTAAAATGAGTAATTTAAAGACGTTAAGAATTCTTTTTAAGGGCTTTGCTACTGAGCTCATTGAAGAGGGNAATATCAATAAATCCTCCTATCTTCAACATTCTCCTAAGATATTCTCGGAGGCTGCATGGTTACAATTATGTTTTCTGCTTAAATTTTGGGTAGAGGATACCTCTGAATCATTCGAAAAGACAGACCAGGCAATAGAAAAATCTGTTCAGACAGCTTTTGATGTTTTTGAAAATACACCTTTGTCTACACTGATTGATTTTGGAAAGTTTTTGTGGAAAGAAAAATTTGTTTCTTCTTGAAGTCACTTAATTATATTCCTACCAATAAAATCGCAAGGGCGGGTAATTTAGTTTCTACGGGAATCAAACTTGGGGGCAACTATATTAAATATTATAGTAAAAAGGCACTTAAAGTTGAGGGAAGTCGTCAGCGACTGGATGAGGAAAACGCTAAGGATATTTATAATTCCCTTAAAACCCTAAAAGGAAGCGCACTGAAAGTTGCTCAAATGCTTAGCATGGAAAAAAACTTACTTCCTAGAGCTTATGTAGACCAGTTTAGCTTAGCTCAATTTTCGGTACCACCACTTTCATGGCCTTTGGTAAAAAATTTAATACGAAAATATCTTGGGGCCTATCCAGATTCAGTATTTGACTCGTTTTCGATTCAATCAAAAAATGCTGCTAGTATTGGTCAAGTTCATCAAGCGACAAAGAATGGAAAATTACTTGCTGTTAAAGTTCAATATCCAGGTGTAGCAGACAGCATTAGTTCTGATTTAAGTATCGTAAAGCCTATAGCATTGCGGATGTTTAATTTGAAGGGGCAAGACACTGATAAATATTTNAAAGAAGTNGAAAATAAGCTACTNGANGAAACNGATTATAAATTGGAGTTGGANCAAAGCCAGTGGATAGCNGATAANTGTAAAGACATTCCCTATCTTAAATTTCCAACTTATTATCCTGAGTTTTCTTCTGAAAAAATCTTAACTATGGACTGGATGCATGGTTTACACGTTTCTGAATATGTAGCACAAGGAAATACAGATGTTCTTGCCAATAATCAATTGGGACAGACACTGTGGGATTTTTATATGTATCAGATCCATCATCTTAAGAAAGTTCATGCAGACCCACATCCTGGAAACTTCCTAATTGATGATGATGAAAATTTGGTAGCTTTAGATTTTGGTTGTGTAAAAGCTATCCCAGATGATTTTTACAATCCTTATTTTGAATTGGCAGCTCTGAACTATGAAGAAAATAAAGACCAATTTGAATCAATTCTATTTGATTTAGAAATTCTTAGAAAAGATGATACTTCTGATGAGGTAATTTATTTATCGAATCTATTTGGAAGATTAATCAAAATATTGACGTTACCCTTTTCCAAAAAGGAATTTGATTTTGGAAATGAATTATTTTGGGGTGANATAAATTCCTTAAGTGAAACTTTATCCTCTGATCGGCAATTGCGAAAAATGAACGGTAATCGTGGATCGAAACATTTTATATATATGAATAGGACTTTCTTTGGGTTATATACTCTATTNTATGATCTTAAGGCCATAGTGAATACCACTTCCTATCAAAAATATTTAGANTAATAGCTCACGCTTATAAGTTTTAACTTATTACCTCAGATCAAAGTGTTTTTTGGGATATTAAAGAAGCTGTTACCTAATCTTTACTAAATTGCACTAAAACCAAACTATACAATGTATCAATCTAGAATAACAGGACTAGGTATGTATGTCCCNGAAAATGTTGTGACCAATGAAGATTTAACAGATATTATGGATACTTCTCACGATTGGATCGTAGAACGTACTGGNATTTTGGAAAGACGTCATATTAAGGCCGGTGATGGAAATACAACTGCTTCGATGGGAGTAAAGGCTGCAAAAATTGCTATTGAGCGCGCCAAGATTAATAAAGACGATATTGATCTAATTTTATTTGCNACCTTAAGTCCCGATTATTACTTCCCAGGTTCTGGAGTTCTGNTACAGGAGAATTTGGGGATTAAAACTTGTCCTGCTATGGACATTAGAAATCAGTGTTCAGGTTTTATATATGCACTTTCCACAGCTGATCAGTTTATAAAAACGGGAATGTANAAAAATATCTTGGTAATTGGTTCNGAAAATCACTCNGGAGGTCTAGATATGAGTACACGCGGACGTGGAGTTTCAGTTATTTTTGGAGATGGNGCTGGTGCAGTAATTGTAACCCGCTCTAATGATCCCAATAGAGGNATCTTATCAACACATTTGCACTCTCAAGGAGAATTTGCAGAAGAACTTTCATTGATTGGGCCAAGCACAAATCGATGGGTCCCAGAAATAATGGCTGCNAATGATCCAGAAGATATTTCTTATTATCCTTACATGAATGGTCAGTTGGTTTTTAAAAANGCTGTAGTACGTTTTTCCCAAGTGATTATGGANGGTTTAAAAGAAAATGAATTGACTCNGGATCAAATTGATCTATTAGTTCCTCATCAGGCGAATCTTAGAATTTCTCAATTCATTCAAAAGAAATTTGGGTTGATGGATGATCAGGTATATAATAACATTCAACGATACGGAAATACNACTGCTGGGTCAATTCCTATCGCTTTGACCGAAGCTTGGCAGGACGGCAAAGTCAAGCCTGGTAATTTAATTGTTTTGGCAGCTTTTGGAAGTGGATTTACTTGGGGAAGTGCAATTATTCGCTGGTAGCTGGAGATTTCTCTCGAATAAGAAATAAACTAATAAAGGTAATTATTCCATTAAGGGGCAATAATTCATAACCGATTTCATAACCACCTAAGGTATCACTTGATAAAGTGCCAATAAAAAATATTATAGCGATAGAAACCGCAANCACTATCCAAACTTTTTTGTCACGGATCTTAAAAGGGGTAAGAATTCCAAAGGTAAATAAACCTAATAATGGACCATATGTATAAGAGGCTACGGTCAACAAACCATCAATNNCATTTCTATCTAATANATGTTTAAATATAATAACAACTATTACTAGAATTACACTCATAAAAACGTGGGTTTTTTTTCGCAGTTTTTTTTGAAGTTTAACACTATAGTTGTCAAATTTTAAGAAATCAATGCAGAAAGAAGTCGTTAAGGAGGTCAGTGCACTATCAGCGCTACTGTATGCGGCTGCAATAAGTCCCAAAATAAAAATGACACCTACTCCTTTACCTAAATCACCGTTGAGAGCTACCTCAGGAAATAGAAGGTCGGTTTTTGGACTGCCATCGACTAGAGGAATCATTATTTGGTTTTGATCTGCATAAACGAAGATCATAGCACCCAAAATCAGGAATAAAAAAGTAACCACTACCAAGATAAAGCTATAAACAATCATATTGGTTTTAGCAGCACTTAGTGTTTTGCAAGTCAGATTTTTTTGCATCATATCTTGATCCAGTCCAGTCATACAGATGGTAATAAACATACCTCCAATAAATGACTTAATAAAGTGGTTCCGCTGCATAAAATCATCCATTACAAAAATCTTTGTATACCTTTCCATTTCAATCACACTTAGGAAGTCCATCCCTGAGGAGCCAAATGACTCATTAATTAGCACCAATGATATCACTACAGCTAAAATCATTAGAGTTGTCTGAAGTGTATCGGTCCAAACAATAGTTTTGATCCCTCCCTGGTTTGTGTAGATCCATATCATGAGAACAGATAAAAATACAGTTATCTCAAATGGGATTTGCCACGCATCAAAAATGAATTGCTGGAGTACCATAGCCACCAGAAAAAATCTGAAGCTCGCGCCTAAAATTCTTGAAATAAAAAAAGAAATTGCTCCTACTTTATGACTATTGGATCCAAATCTGAGGTTAAGGTACTCGTATATGGAAGTGAGGTTTTGTTGGTAATAAATGGGTAGTAAAATTAAAGCAACCACTACATAGCCTACCCAAAAACCTAATACAACTTGAAAATAGCTAAAACCAGAATCTCCAACCCAACCAGGAACNGAGATGAATGTAACACCTGAAAGTGAGGTGCCTACCATACCAAAGGCAACTAAATACCATGGTGAACTTCGATTGGCAGTAAAAAATGCTTCATTATTAGCTCCTTTTCCAGTGATAAAGGCAATCCCCATTAATACTAGAAAATACCCTAAAATAAGTGATAAAATAAATATTGGTGTCATCATATATATTTAATAAATATACAAATTCAGGGCTTGAGAATTATTCCTAAATTTACAATATGGAATTTTCCTCTAAGCTGCTTGAAAACGCCGTAAATGAAATCGCTCAGTTACCAGGTATTGGAAAAAGGACTGCCCTAAGATTAGCATTACACCTTTTAAAACTACCAAAAGAGAATACAACAAGCTTAACCCAGTCTTTGACGGACTTTAGGGATCATATTAACTTCTGTTCTTCATGTCATAATTTATCTGATATACCTGTTTGTGAGATTTGTTCTAATCCCAGTAGAGACAAAANTCTGTTATGTGTTGTGGAGGATATTAGAGATGTAATTGCAATAGAAAACACAGGNCAGTTTAGAGGTTATTATCATGTTTTGGGAGGTATAATATCTCCCATTGACGGAGTAGGTCCTCAAGACCTGACTTTAGACTCATTAGAAGAAAAAGTTAAAAAAGGAGAAATTAAGGAGATTATATTTGCACTTAGTGCGACTATGGAAGCTGATACCACCAATTTTTATATTTATAAGATGTTGTCTCCTTACAAAATAAGTACTTCTGCCATTGCCCGGGGTATCCCAGTAGGAGATGAATTGGAGTATACGGATGAAGTTACCTTGGGAAGGAGCATTCTTAAACGCGTCCCTTATGAAAACTCTATTTTAGAAAGGTAAACTTAGGTATCAATTAATCATTGATTAGATTTATAAATCGTATTCATTTATAAATTTGGTAGTTTTGTAGTTCTTAAAAATGGGAAAATACTTATTAAAACTTCCTAAAATGGGAGAAAGCGTTGCTGAGGCTTCCTTAATCAAATGGAGGAAAGAGGAGGGGGACACAGTTGAAATCGATGACGTGATTGTCGAAATCGCAACAGATAAAGTTGATACAGACGTACCTAGTGAGTTTAGTGGGGTTCTAATTGAAAAGCGTTTTTCCGAAAATGATGTTATACAGGTAGGGGAGGTAATAGCTGTAATAAAGACTAGCGGAGGCGATTCAGATATTGAGAATGAGACAAAAGAAAAAAAGAATAAACCAAAGAAAACCGAGGAAAAGTTAATAAAAATTAAAGACGAAACTAATGTTGAATCCCCTCCAACATTTACTTTACCTGAACCATTATCTAAATTTGAAAGTTTTGATTCCCCACCTGATAATAAAATAACCACCGAACTAATAACTAAAAATTTAGCCAATGATTCTATTACCGAGATTAACCAATTTTATTCACCACTGGTAAAGAATATCGCCAAAGCGGAAAACTTATCTAATGACGAACTTAGGCTAATTAAAGGTACTGGTAAAGATAACCGTGTAACTAAAAGAGATTTGTTAGTTTACTTAAATAAACGAAACTATTCGCCTTCAAATACTTCAGATAAAGTTAATGAAATTGGGTTCCTGAAGCCCGGCTTGACAAATGAAAATGGAGACCAAATTATAGAGATGTCTCGTATGGCAAAGTTGACCGCTAGCCACATGATTATGAGTAAACAAACCTCTGCTCACGTTCAGTCGTTTATCGAAGCAGATTTAACTAATATTTGGGAATGGCGAGAAAAAAATAAGCAGACTTTTCAAGAGCGAGAGGGGGAAAAGTTGACCTTTACTCCGCTTCTTATTACTGCTCTAATTAAAGCTCTCAAAGATTTTCCTTTACTTAACAGCTCTGTAGAAGGAAACAATATTATTAAAAAAAGAGAGATTAATATTGGGATGGCTACTGCTATGGCAGATGGGAATCTGATTGTGCCTGTAATTAGAAATGCCAATCACCTGAATTTAGTTGGTTTGGCAAAGTCTGTCAATGACCTTGCACATCGGGCCCGAAGTCAAAATTTAAAGCCTGATGAGGTTCAGGGAGGAACTTACACTTTTACGAATATTGGTAATTTTGGTTCACTCACCGGAATACCAATCATAAATCAACCCCAAGTAGGGATAGTTGCCGTTGGAGTGATCCGAAAAATGCCCTCTGTTATGGAGTCTAAAGAAGGCGATTCAATTGCAATTCGTAAAAAAGTTATTATTTCTCATAGCTATGACCACCGAATNATTAANGGTGCTTTGGGAGGAAAATTTATTAAAAGTATGGCTGATTTCCTTGAAAACTGGGATATNCAGCAAACCATTTAAGTTTTTTAATCATGAATTTAAACCTCACCCGACCTTTATGTTTTTTTGATTTGGAAACTACTGGAGTAAGTGTATCCAATGACCGAATAGTTGAAATTGCTGTTTTAAAGCTTTATCCAGATGAAAGTAAAGAGAACAAGATATGGCGTGTGAACCCCGAGTGCCCTATCCCTGCGCAAGCTTCCGCTGTTCACGGAATATATGATTCAGATGTGGCCGATGAACCAAATTTCAAAACACTCTCAAAATCCATTTTTAATTTCATTAAAGATTCTGATTTGGCTGGATACAACTCTGATCGTTTCGATATNCCATTATTGGCTGAGGAAATGTTAAGGGCTGAAATTAATTTTGATTTTAAAAATATTAAAACGTTAGATGTTCAAACGATTTTCCATAAAATGGAACAACGTACCCTTTCTGCGGCACTTAAATTTTACTGTAATCAGGAATTAATAAATGCTCATTCAGCTATGGCTGACACCCAAGCTACACACGATGTATTAATGGCTCAGCTTGATAGATATAAAGATTTGGAGGGTAATATCAATTTTTTAAGTGAATTCACCACTAGAAATAAATCTGCCGATTTGGCAGGCTTTATTATTTTTAATAAACAAGGTGAGGAGTGTTTTTCTTTTGGAAAGCACAAGGGAAAAAGTGTTGACAGCATTTTGGAGAACGAGCCTGGATATTTCGGATGGCTTCTCAATGCTGATTTTCCAATGTACACAAAAAAGGTGCTTACGGCTATTCGCCTAAGAAAATTAAATACAGAATAATTTTAAGTGAAAATCATTTGTGTGGGTAGAAACTACCCTGATCATATTAAAGAGTTAGGTAGTCAAAGACCTGAGTCACCATTATTATTTATTAAGTCTGATACTGCCTTAGTTCAAAAAAACCATCCATTTTTTATACCTGACTTTTCCCAGCTTATTCACCATGAGGTCGAGGTTTTGGTAAAAATTAATCGAATTGGAAAACATATTCAAACTAAATTTGCATCTAAATATTATCAAGAGCTCGGTTTAGGAATTGACTTTACTGCACGGGATCTTCAACTAACACTCATAGAGAGCGGTTTGCCCTGGGAAAAAGCAAAGGGTTTTGATGGTTCCGCTGTCATTGGAGAATGGTTTGATAAGTCAAATTTTGAAGATATTAATCAATTGGATTTTCAATTGCAAAAAAACGGTGTAGTAGTTCAGGAAGGGAATACTTCGCAAATGCTTTGGAAAATAGACGAATTGATTGCTGAAATATCCCAGTTCTTTACCCTAAAAATTGGAGATATAATTTTTACTGGAACCCCAGCAGGAATTGGAAGTATTAGTGATAACGATTTACTTGAAGGCTTCTTGATGGGTGAGAAAGTCTTTTCAGTTAAAGTAAAATGACATGAAAGCAGAACTGATAAGTATTGGAGACGAAATTTTAATTGGACAAATAGTTAATACCAATTCTGTTTTCTTAGCTAAACAATTAAATGGAATTGGTTTAGAGATTGTACAAATTACTGCCATATCAGACAAAAAAAGTATTATAATCAATGCTCTCGACGAGGCGAGAAAAAGAGCAGATATCATTATACTTACTGGAGGTTTGGGGCCTACCAAGGATGATTTGACCAAGCAGACACTTTGTGAATATTTTAATGATCAACTAGTTAAAAATGAGATTGTTTTACTGCATATAGAAAATATATTTAAAAAATATGTAAATACTCCAATTAGCGAAATGAATCGGGCTCAAGCAAATTTACCTTCTAAGGCAACATTACTTCACAATAAATATGGAACAGCAGCAGGGATGTGGTTTTTAGATCAAGGTCAAATTTTTATTTCACTCCCTGGAATACCATATGAAATGAAGGCCTTAATTCAGGATGAGGTCTTACCAAAAATTAAAAAGCGATTTGTTCTACCAGCAATTTATCATAAAACGATTTTGACTTATGGACTTGGAGAAAGTGTTATTGCTGAGCGTATTGAAAAATGGGAAGATAGTCTTCCCAAAGATATTAAACTTGCTTATCTACCTAGTATAGGTAGAGTTAGGTTAAGGCTGTCAACTACTGGTGCGCATATGGCAACTATAAAAAAAGCAGTTGATATACAGGTAAAAAAAGTGATTCCATTAATTCAAGATATATACTATGGTACGGAAGAGGATAAGCCTATCGAGGTTTTGATTGGTGAAAAATTAATAGAAAAGAAACAAACATTAAGTTGTGCCGAAAGTTGTACCGGTGGTGCTATAGCGATGAGGCTTACAGCAAATTCTGGAGCATCCGAGTATTTTAGTGGAAGCGCTGTTACTTACTCCCCCTCCTCGAAAACTAAATTATTAGGTGTACCAAAATATTTAATGGATCAAAACGGAGTGGTCAGTCTGGTAGTTGCGGAGGCTATGGCTTTGGGAGCCCAAAAAAAATATGGAACGGACTTTGCAGTAGCTACAACTGGAAACGCAGGTCCCTCCAAGGGAGATCAAAATCAAGATATTGGGACTGTTTGTGTCGCAATTGCTACACCTGAAAAGCTCGAGAGTTTTAAGTTCAATATGGGTAATAATCGAATACGTGTAATCAATAAAACTGTCAATCAAGTATTTGAAATATTGTTCCGTGCCTTGCTAAATTCTTGATTTTAATTCTTTTATAAACGTTTTGAAACTCATTAAAATAATGTACATTTGCTCTTTGAAAAAAAAGAATACACATGTCTAGAGTATGTGACATCACGGGAAAGAGAGTAATGTTCGGTAATAACGTTTCTAAATCGATTAACAAAACTAGAAGAAGGTTTGATATAAACCTTATTAAAAAGCGTTTTTATATTCCCGAGGAAGACAAATGGGTTACCCTTAAAATTAAGGCATCTGTTTTGAAAACTATTAATAAAAAAGGGATTAGTTCAGTAATAAAAGAAGCTAAAGCTCAAGGTATCTTATAAGCATTACCATGGCAAAGAAAGGAAATCGAATTCAGGTAATATTGGAATGTACAGAGCACAAAGAATCTGGAAAGCCTGGTACCTCAAGGTACATTACAACAAAAAATAAAAAAAATACGCCTGACAGATTGGAANTTAAAAAGTTTAATCCGATCCTGAAGCGTATGACTGTTCACAAGGAAATTAAGTAATATGGCAAAGAAATCTGTAGCATCGCTTCAAACCGGTTCAAAAAGATTGACTAAGGCGATTAAAATGGTNAAAAAAGATGGGGCGAANTCATACTCTTTTGTTGAGACGATTATTGCACCTAGCCTTGTAAACGATTGGTTGAGTAAAAAATAATTTGGACATTGATTCAAAATATAAGCTACTTTTATAGTAGCTTTTTTTATTTCTATACGTATGAGCTTTCTAAAATCAATCTTTACCAAAGAGAAAAAGGAGCGCTTGGATAAGGGCTTAAGTCTATCAAAAAAATCTTTTTTCTCTAAATTAGGAACTGCAATTGCCGGTAAGTCAAAGGTTGATGAGGTAGTTCTAGACGAATTAGAAGAAGTACTGATCCGATCAGATGTTGGGGTAGCCACCACAATAAAAATTATCCAGGCTCTTGAAAATCGCGTAGCAAAAGATAAGTTTTTAGGTACAAAAGAGCTTGGTCAGATATTACGAGATGAAATTACTTCAATATTAAAACACGAACAGCAAGAGGTGGTAGAGCCTTTTGAATCCGAGCTTCCCAATAAGCCTCATGTTATTATGGTCGTCGGTGTAAATGGAGTTGGAAAAACTACAACTATCGGTAAATTATCTTATCATTTTAAAAGAGCTGGAAAAAAAGTGATTCTTGGTGCAGCAGACACTTTTCGTGCTGGTGCGATAGACCAGTTGCAAATTTGGGCAGATCGAGTAGGTGTTCCTTTGGTTAAACAGCAAATGGGGAGTGATCCTGCATCTGTAGCTTTTGATACCTTGGAATCGGCGGTAGCTCAAAAAAGCGATTTGGTTATTATCGATACTGCTGGAAGACTGCACAATAAAATAAACCTAATGAATGAGCTGTCTAAGGTTAAGAAAGTCATGGACAGAGTTATATCTGACGCTCCGCATGAGGTTCTTTTAGTTTTGGATGGGTCAACGGGGCAGAATGCTTTTGAACAAGCCAAACAGTTTACGGCTTCTACCAATGTCTCTTCATTAGCAATAACAAAGTTGGACGGGACTGCCAAGGGAGGTGTTGTAATGGGAATATCTGATCAATTTAGGATTCCAGTAAAATATATTGGAGTTGGAGAGGCTTTAGAGGATTTACAACTCTTTCATGCGGATTCTTTTGTGGAAACCTTTTTTAGTTAATTAATCTTGATGAAGCTAATTGAAAAGACAATTTTTTCTTTATCCGTTATTTTTGGATTGTTTATTATTGGACCTGAAGTAAAGGTTCCTAATTTGGAAAAAGCCTTACCCAAAATAAATGATAATCTTCTAGAGCTTAAAGAGTGGATAATTAATCGGGAAGCAGTTTTTGATAACCTCAAGCCAAATAATGCCTCCAAACTTATCTATTTTGATTCGGTTCCCAAAAAAACACTCTACAGCGTAGTTTACCTCCATGGATTTTCTGCAAGTACGGGGGAGGGAAGCCCTGTACATCTAAATATAGCTAGAGCATTGGGAGCTAATTTATATTTACCTCGCCTTGCTGGACACGGACTGATAGAGGATGAACCTCTTTTGGACTTTACCGCTGATAAATACCTAGATAGTGCAAGGGAAGCCTTAGCTGTTGCAAAAATTATAGGTGAAAAAGTAATTATTATATCCAGTTCAACTGGTGGTACATTGTCATTAATACTTGGGAGTGACCCTCAAATTGCCGCCATGTTGTTGTTTGGTCCTAACATAGAAATATTTAACCCTGCAGCGAAATTGTTGACCCTGCCATGGGGCCTTAAGATTGCTAGATTGTATATTGGTAGTAAATANCATGTCATGAATAAGATCACTGAGAAAAAAAAGAATTATTGGACAACACGATACCGATTNGAGCCTACAGTTCATNTACANAAATTAGTCGATGTGGGTATGAAACCTGAAATATTTAAAAAAGTGACAGCGCCCGTTTTTATGGGATACTATTATAAAAATGAGCAAGAAAAAGATNANGTNGTTTCTATACCTGCTATGTTGAAAATGTTNNAAGAATTNGGAACACCAGCNGANAAAAAACAAAAAATGANATTTGCAAACGCCGGTGATCACGTAATTATTTCTCAGCTGACCAGTGAACATTTCAAGGAAGCTGAATTAGCAGCCCTTAACTTTCTAAATAATCAATTGGGACTTGTTCCCACCAAAAAGAAATCTATTGAGAACTAAAAGTAGGAAGCAAAATAAAATTAATGTTATTACCATGGGATGCTCCAAAAATCTTTACGACTCTGAGGTATTAATGGGACAGCTGAAAGCTAGTGACAAAATAGTTGTTCATGAAGAAGAAGGTAATATTGTTGTGGTCAATACCTGTGGTTTTATTAATAATGCAAAGGAAGAATCGGTTAATACGATNTTAGATCAAATACAAAAAAAGCAAAGTGGCGTAATTGATCAACTGTTTGTTACAGGTTGTTTGAGTGAGCGATATAAGCCTGATTTAGAAAAAGAAATGCCTGAAGTAGATGCTTATTTTGGAACTACTGATTTACCTCAATTACTCAAGGCGTTAGGGGCTGATTACAAACACGAATTGCTAGGTGAGCGTGTAAGTACAACCCCAAAAAACTATTCTTACTTTAAGGTGTCTGANGGTTGTGACCGGCCTTGTTCCTTTTGTGCAATTCCCCTGATGAGGGGAAAACACCAGTCTACNGCTATTGAAGAATTGATATCAAGAGCTGAAAAACTAGCTCAAAATGGAGTTAAAGAATTGCTTTTGATTGCACAGGATTTAACGTATTATGGTTTGGACCTTTATAAAAAGAGGCGTTTAGCTGATTTGCTTCTATCACTTACAAAGGTTGAAGGGATTGAGTGGATTAGATTGCATTATGCATTTCCAACGGGTTTTCCTATGGAAGTGATTGAGGTAATGAAAAATGAACCNAAGATTTGTAACTATCTAGACATCCCGCTTCAACATATTTCAGATCCTATTTTAAAATCAATGCGTCGAGGGACAACAAAACAAAAAACNACCGATCTCATTNTAAATATTAGAAAAATACTTCCTGAAATTGCGATCAGAACAACACTGATTGTTGGNTATCCTGGTGAGACTGTTGAGGATTTTGAAATCNTAAAAAAATGGGTCAAGCAGATGCGTTTCGAGCGCNTAGGTTGTTTTACTTACAGCCATGAAGAAAATACTCATGCNTATAATTTGGAAGATGATGTACCTCAAGAGGTCAAACAAGAAAGGGCCAATAAGATTATGAAAATTCAATCTGAAATTTCCTGGGAACANAATCANAAAAAGGTGGGTAAAATNTATNGATGTGTNATCGATAGGAAACAAGGTGATTATTTTGTTGGACGTACTGANATTGATTCCCCCGATATAGATAACGAGGTTTTAATTGATGCTAAAAAATATTATTTGAAAACAGGTGATTTTGCCAATCTATTAATTTTTAAAGCGACCGACTTTGATCTCTATGGAAAACTAGTCAAGTCCGAAACTGTTGTAGATTAAAAAAACACCGCTATATTTAACTCAAAAAAGTAATGAAAGCCCAACATCTTCCACTCCGTGATACTGGATTCGTTTCTGGGTTGATATGCGATTATTTGGAAGGTGCCCAAGGACTTAAAGGTTTTCATAATGGTCCCCCTTCCTTTGAAAACTTAAATAGACAGGCAGTTCAAAAAAAGGCGGCATACCCTTCTGATATTAGGTCATCACTATGCACTGTATTAGCTGAGCAATATCANGGGGTTGAGACTTCTCCGAAGGTTGTTGAGTATATCAAATTACTTCAAAATAAAACTACTTTAACTGTTACTACTGGGCATCAATTGTGTTTAATGACAGGGCCACTTTATTTTATTTATAAGATTATCAGTACCATCAAACTNTCGCAACAACTAAAGAAAAAATTTTCAGATTTTGATTTCGTTCCTGTCTATTGGATGGCATCTGAAGATCACGATTTTAAAGAGATAAGCTCCTTTATTTTTAAAGGTAAAAAGTTTCAATGGAACACTAATGCAGGGGGTGTAGTTGGTAAAATNCAAACTGAAAGTTTAACTTCTTTGTTAGACTTATTTAAAAAGGAATTAGGTGANGGTATAGATGCGATAGAGCTTCGTAAGTTAATTGAGCNAAGTTATGAATCTGGAAATAATCTTTCAGATGCGACTAGGNTTTTTGTTAATCAATTGTTTGGTCATTATGGACTTCTAATTTTAGATGCTGATCATCGCGAGTTGAAAAAGTACTTTACTNCAATTATCAAAGAAGATTTACTTAATCATAAGTGTAATCAGCAGGTTTTAAATCAAATCGAGTTAATTAAACAAAACTATTCCAAAGCTTTTAAACCNCAGGTCAATCCTAGAGAAGTAAATCTTTTTTTCATTGAGGAGGGGCAGCGAAGTCGGATNGTGAAAANTGATAACGGCTATCATTTAGAGGGATCAGATAAAANTTTTTCTGTAAAAGAAATGATAGAGAANGTAGATGAAACNCCTGAAAAATTTTCGCCAAATGTACTATTACGNNCACTTTATCAAGAAGTTATACTTCCNAATATCGCCTATTTCGGCGGAGGAGGNGAGTTGGCTTATTGGTTAGAGTTAAAATCTTTTTTTGATTCTCAAAAATTATTATTTCCAATTCTATGTCTGCGTAACATGGCTCTGATCATCCCTAAAAAAAGCGCTAAAAAAATTCGTAATCTAAAATTAGATATCAGTGACCTATTCCTTAAAAGAAATGCCTTGATAAATAAAAAAGTTAGGCAGATTAGTAATATTGATTTGGATTTGTCCCCATTAAAAAATGAGTTGGAANTACAATTTGATCAGTTGGAGGCTTTAATCAATGAAACTGATGCCTCATTTGAAGGAGCTGTCAAAGCCCAGAAATCAAAACAATTTAAAGGGATAGATCATTTGGAAAAAAGGCTGTTAAAAGCACAAAAAAAGAAATTAGAAGATCAGGTTGAGCGTTTGGTTTTNTTGCATGAACATNTGTTTCCTGGAGGTAATCTTCAAGAACGTGTGGAAAACTTCAGTACTTTTCAGATCGAAAAAGGTAATGACTTTAACTCTNTTTTGATGGAAGTTTTCGATCCGCTATCGAAAGAATTTACTTTNATTGAAATCTAANTTTNACAAACATTTTTTTTTGATAAATACTCTTGAGATAAATTTATTTCATTTTAATTAATTGTATTTTTATTATATGCAAAGTAAAGTATTGATTCTTGATTTTGGGTCACAATACACCCAATTGATTGCTAGAAGAGTTCGAGAGCTATTNATCTATTGTGAAATTCACCCTTTNAATTATCCTCCTCCAGGGATTAAGGAATTTAACGCCGTTATTTTATCAGGTTCCCCTTATTCTGTTCGTTCTAAGGATTCCCCTCACCCTGATTTGNCAGAGATAAAAGGTAAGCTCCCATTGTTGGCTATTTGTTATGGCGCTCAATATTTAGCGCATTTTTTTGGAGGGAATGTAAAGCCTTCAGATTTGAGGGAGTACGGAAGAGCNAATCTTTCTCAAATTAAAGCTGGAGAAACTTTCTTTGAGGGTATAGAGTTAGGAAGTCANGTTTGGATGAGTCATAGTGATACTATTGATACCTTGCCCACTGGTGGTATCTTNTTGGCNAGTACAGAAGATGTTCCCAACGCTGCATTTAGATTNGAGGATGAACCGACTTTTGGAATCCAGTTTCATCCTGAGGTTTACCATACTTCTGATGGAAAAAAGCTACTGGAAAACTTTTTGTTAAAAATTGCTAGTTTAAAACAGAATTGGACTCCTGATTCCTTTGTAGAAATGACGGTTAATGATTTAAGAGAAACCGTTGGAGTCGAAAAAGTAATCTTGGGTTTATCAGGAGGTGTCGATTCGACAGTAGCTGCAGTATTACTTCATAAGGCTATCGGAGATCAATTGCAATGTGTGTTTGTCAATAATGGTTTATTGAGAAAAAATGAATTCAATATTGTACTAAACCAATACGAGGGCATGGGGTTGAGCGTAAAAGGAGTTGATGCCTCTAACCAGTTCCTCGAAGCTCTGAAAGGAGAGTCTGATCCTGAAAGGAAGAGAAAAATTATTGGAAATACGTTTATTGATATTTTTGATAATGAGTCAAAAAAAATAGACAGGGCTATGTGGTTAGGACAAGGCACCATTTACCCAGATGTGATAGAATCAATTTCTGTGAATGGGCC
The DNA here is from genome assembly GCA_002171295.2 of Flavobacteriaceae bacterium TMED121. Lineage (GTDB taxonomy): Bacteria > Bacteroidota > Bacteroidia > Flavobacteriales > Flavobacteriaceae > UBA8316. The sequence continues at coordinate 59,423 of NHFW02000019.1, read as the reverse complement.
ATCTGCCACCATCAAATCTCATCATAATGTTGGCGGATTACCAGATTTCATGAAATTAAAACTTGTTGAACCCTTAAAAATGTTGTTTAAAGACGAAGTAAGAAGGGTTGGAGCGAGCCTAGGCATTGATCGAGAGCTACTTGGACGTCATCCTTTTCCAGGTCCGGGTCTAGGAATTCGTATATTGGGAGAAATCACTGCTGAGAAAGTGACTATGTTGCAGGAAGTTGATTCGATTTTTATTGATGGCTTAAAATCTTGGGGTTTATATGATCAAGTATGGCAAGCGGGAGCAATGTTATTACCAGTAAATAGTGTTGGAGTGATGGGCGATGAAAGAACTTATGAGAAATGTGTTGCTCTGCGGGCTGTTCAATCAACAGATGGAATGACTGCTGATTGGGTGGACTTACCATATGCTTTTCTTCAGAAAATATCTAATGAAATAATTAATAAGGTTAAGGGAGTAAATCGCGTGGTCTACGACATTAGTTCAAAGCCTCCTGCAACCATTGAATGGGAATAATTTGAGGGTGAAAAAATACAGGTCACTTATTGTTTTCTTAATGTTTTTTGCTTTTTGGAACCTCCAAGCTCAGCAAAAACCTGAGAATTTTATATCTCATAAAGTTAAGAAGAGAGAAACCATCTTTGGAATTACTCGAAGCTATAATATTACTGAGAAGCAGTTAATCGAATACAACCCCTTACTGGAAAAAGTGGGATTAAGGAAGCGTATGTTATTACGAATCCCAGTTTATAATCAACAAATCAAGGAATTGGTAGTCCCGGAGTTAAGGATTGAAGACAAGAGTACACAGAAGTATATTGTAAAGTCAAAAGAGACCAAGTGGCGGATAGCATATAATTTTAAAATAACAATTTCCGAGTTAGAAGCTTTAAACCCCAAAATTAAAGAGGGCTTAAAAGCAGGTCAACAAATCCTAGTACCTGTTGCAACTTCTCTGACGGTAAGTCAATCTTGGAATAGTAATTATAACTATTACAGGGTAAGACCAATGGATGGCTATTATCGTATTGAAAAAAAAATTGGTGTAACCCAACTGGTTTTGGATTCATTAAACCCCCAACTTTCTGAACTTGGATTGCAGGCTGGTATGGTGCTTCGTGTTCCTGGCGAAGCCAAGGGAGAGTTTAGAATAGATAATGATTTACTGGTTGAAAAGCTTTCTCTGCTGGATTCCATTAATAAATTTAAAGCTATTGAGCTTTCAATTTTACTCCCATTTAAGGCAAATGAAATTGAATACGACTCTATTGAAGACACCCAAAGGTTGCTACAAAATAGAAATTTACACACTATATCAGCGGAGTTTTACTCTGGGGTTTTACTAGCTGCTGATACTTTAAGTAAAATAGGCATAAAGGTTAAGTTGAATGTATTTGACACCGAGAATAGTGTATCAAGATTAAATCAGATTATCAATACCAATGACTTATCAGAGTCAGATGCCATTATAGGTCCATTGATTCCTTCGAACTACGATTTTTTATCTTCGAAGTCAAAATTGATGAAAACACCCAAGATTGCACCTCTTTCAACTAATTCAGTATCCATGCGAAATGCTGTTTTCCAATCGGTAACTTCTAAGGATTTTTTGAGAGAGCGTATGATTGACTATTTGGACCGGACATTGAATCGAGAAGATAATATTGTCTTAGTTGTCGACTCGATTAATCGCCCTGTTGAGCGTCAGTTATTGAAGTTGTTCCCAAAATCTACTATTTTAAGGCCAGAAAAAAATAATTATTTAATGCCAGAGTTGATAGATTCTTTATTAGTGGATTCCCTTCCTAACCGTGTGATTTTAGAAAGCCAGGATTTTTCTTTAATCCTAAGTGTAAGTTCTCAAATGAGTGCACAACAGTCTGATTTAAGGGAGGTTCAGTTGTTTACTACTTACCACGGTAACGCATATGAAAACAGGAGTTTATCTCGAAAACAATTGGGTGATTTAAATTTCACTTATACTGCTGGTAGCCTCCCCCAAAGATTAGGTACTTATAATGATTTTCAAAATAGATACATAAAAGCTTTCGGGAAACCACCGAGTAGAACTGCAATTCGCGCTTATGACCTTATGATGGATTTAGTTTTAAGATTTGCTTACACTGGTGACCTTAAAAAAATTGACACAGTCGGCGAGATAGATTATGAAGAAAATCGATTCCTTTATCAAAAACAAAAAAGTAGTTTTATAAATATAGGCTATTTCTTGCTACAACATCGGGGTCTTGATATAGTTGAGCTTAAGAAATATAATTAATAACCTTAAAATAATACTATATTTTGTAAATTTGAGCCCGGTTGATAACTATATAAAAACTCATTTAATGCCGGATTCAAAATACATTTTTGTTACTGGAGGGGTATCTTCCTCTCTTGGAAAAGGAATTATTGCAGCTTCCTTGGCGAAGTTATTACAAGCCCAAGATTTCAAAGTAACAATTCAAAAATTTGATCCCTATATAAATGTTGATCCAGGAACCCTAAACCCCTACGAGCATGGAGAATGCTATGTTACCGATGACGGTGCTGAGACCGATTTGGATTTGGGACATTACGAACGATTTTTAAATATTAAGACCTCCCAAGCCAACAATGTTACTACGGGAAGAGTTTATCAGAGTGTAATAGAAAAGGAACGTAAAGGCGTATTTTTAGGAAAAACGGTTCAAGTTGTTCCCCATATTACCAATGAGATAAAAGAAAGGATGCAGCAACTAGCAAGGACAGGAGAATTTGATATTGTAATAACTGAAATAGGTGGCACAGTAGGCGATATTGAGTCACTGCCCTATATAGAGTCTGTCAGACAATTAATATACGAGCTTGGTGAAGAAAATACAATGGTGATTCATCTAACCTTAATACCATTTCTTTCCGCTGCTAAGGAACTGAAGACTAAACCCACTCAACACTCCGTAAAAACTTTAATGGAGAGCGGAATAAAAGCTGACGTTTTGGTTTGCCGAACTGAGTACGAATTATCCAATGAACTAAAGAAAAAACTAGCACTCTTCTGCAATGTAAGAGTTGAAGCAGTAATACAGTCTATAGATGTAGAAACAATTTATGATGTTCCCATTAAAATGATGGAAGAAGGACTAGATAAAGTAGTTTTGAATAAACTAAAATTAAAATCAAAGCCGCCTAAACTGGATCATTGGAAGTCTTTTTTATATAAATATAAAAACCCTAAACGAAAGATTAGTATTGGATTGGTAGGAAAATATGTAGAACTACAAGATTCATATAAATCTATTTTAGAGGCTTTAATTCACGCGGGAGCGGTCAATGAGGCAGAGGTTAAAGTAGTAAGTATTCACTCTGAACATTTAGATCAAGCTAATTCCAAAGAGCAATTAAAATCTTTGGATGGATTAATTGTAGCTCCTGGGTTTGGAGGAAGGGGAATTGAAGGAAAAATTGATGCTATTACATATGTCAGGAAAAATAAAATACCATTTTTTGGGATTTGCCTTGGTATGCAAATGGCTGTGATTGAATATTCAAGAAATATATTGAATTATAGGAATGCTAACTCAACTGAGATCAATGAAAATACAGATTACCCTGTAATTGATTTGATGGAGAGTCAAAAAGGAATTATCAATAAAGGCGGAACGATGCGTTTGGGTACTTGGGATTGTAAGTTAATCGAAGGCAGTAAATTAGTGAAAGTATATGGTCAAGAAGTTATAGAGGAACGCCATCGCCATCGTTATGAATTCAACAATGAATACCTTTCAGAGGTGCTTGAAAGTGGATCTTTTAAAGTCGCCGGAATTAATCCCCAAACTAATTTGGTTGAAATAGTTGAAGACCAAGAACACCCTTGGTTTATTGGCGTGCAATTTCATCCAGAATACAAAAGTACTGTATCTAATCCACACCCATTATTTGTTGATTTTATTAAAGCAAGTATTGACTATCTTAGCCGAAAGTAAGCTAATTAATACCAATGGAAGAAAAAAGATTTGATCCGTATCAATTTATTGGATTTGTCCTCATTGCACTTATACTTACATGGATGCTTTATGTCAATCGTCCTGAGGAAACTGCTAAATCAGAGGTGCAAATAGCTAATAATGAAGTGGCAACAAAGCAGGAAAAACCATCTGCAATTCAATTAAATGATTCTTTACAAAAAATCAACTTGCAAAGTACCTTTGGTATTTTTACCAATTGGATGCTTAACAAAGGGGGAAAAACCCAAAAACTTGAAAACAAGGATCTTTTGATAGAGGTGAACCCTAAAGGAGGAGTTTTATCACTTGTGAGATTAAAAGAATATACAGATTATTTAGATGAGCCACTGGATCTAATTAAAGCAGGGAACAATCATTTTAATATCCAATTCACTACAAAAGACGGGAGAAGACTTAATACTAAAGATTTTTACTTTATTCCTGCCTTAAGTAATGATAATGGTAAACAAAAACTATCCTTAAAAGCCAATATTAACTCTAATCANTATTTGGAATTTATTTATAGTATTGATTCTTCTAAATTTTTAGTTGACTTTAGTGTAAAATCCTCTGGAATAGCTTCCCTCCTTGACACCAGTGAGCCTGCTCTGCTGGAATGGGAAAACAAGGCTTACAGAAATTCAAGAAGTATAGATTACGAAAGTCGATATACTGAGTTGACCTATGGTTATGAGGACGATAAAGTCGATTACTTATCACTTAGCAGTAGTGATGAGGAAACAGNAGAGGAGGTAAGATGGGTTTCATATAGGCAACATTTCTTTAGCGCGATACTTATTCCTGAAGAATCAATTGATGAGTTAACAGTGACATCTGAAAACTTGTCAAGTNATGAATCTCTTGANGAGNTGTTTACCAAAAAGTTTGGTGTACGATTGCCACTTGCTTTTAAAGCAGGNGAATTTGAAAGTAATTTCGAATACTATTTTGGAATCACAGATTATCAAACCTTAAAATCCTATGATCGAGATTTAGAATCATCTATACCGGTTGGTTGGGGAATTTTTGGATGGTTAAACCGATTTGTCTTCATGCCACTTTTTGGGTTTTTATCTTCTTTCCTACCTCATGGTTTGGCTATTATTTTAATGACGATTATTGTGCGATTGGCAATGTCTCCAGTTACCTACAAGTCCTACGTTTCACAAATTAAAATGAAGGTTCTTCGTCCAGAGATTGAGGAGTTAAATAACAAGTACAAAGACAATGCGGTTAAGCGTCAGCAGGAAACAATGAGTCTNTATAANCGCGCTGGAGCCAACCCAATGGCGGGTTGTATTCCCGCTTTACTTCAATTACCCGTATTTTATGCTTTATTCACCTTTTTCCCAGTTGCTTTCGAGTTACGTAAAAAGAGTTTCCTTTGGGCAGATGACTTATCTTCCTATGATTCGGTTTTGGAGTTAGGTTTTAATATTCCTTTCTATGGTGACCATGTGAGTTTATTTCCTATTTTAGCCTCTATAGCCATCTTCTTTTATACGCAGATGACAACCGGTCAGCAAGCNATGCCACAGCAGCCTGGAATGCCGAATATGAAAGTCATTATGTACCTGATGCCACTGATGATGTTGTTNTTTTTTAACAACTATGCCAGTGGATTGAGTTTGTATTATTTTATTTCTAATCTACTTACTATAACACTGATGTTAGTCATCAAGAATTATATTATTGACGATCAAAAAATTCATGCTAAAATTGAGGAGAATAAAAAGAAACCTAAAAAGGCGGGTGGTTTTTCAGCAAGATTACAAAAAGCGATGGAACAGGCTGAAAAACAAAAAAAAGCTAGAGGTAAATAGTAGTAACATCTAAGTCAACTCATTAAAATTTAATTTCTTGCCGTAACTTTATTCCATGAAAAANAAAAGGGTCATTGTTGGACTGTCTGGTGGGGTTGACTCAAGTGTTGCAGCCTATTTACTAAAGCAGCAAGATTATGAGGTGATTGGATTATTTATGAAAAACTGGCATGATGAGTCTGTTACCTTGTCTAATGTTTGTCCTTGGTTGGAAGATAGCAACGATGCCATGATGGTGGCTGAAAAAATAGATATTCCCTTTCAAACCGTTGATTTAAGTACTGAATACAAAGAACGNATCGTAGACTATATGTTTGATGAATACGCTGCTGGCAGAACTCCCAACCCAGATNTTTTATGTAATCGNGANATTAAGTTTGATGTTTTTCTAAAATTGGCATTTTCCCTGGGTGCAGATTATATNGCTACAGGACATTATTGCCAAAAAGATACCTTTGTCAACGCGGATGGTAAAACTCAACACAGGCTCATTAGAGGTGCTGATTCTAACAAAGACCAATCCTATTTTCTTTGTCAACTAACCCAGGANCAACTTTCAAAAACCCTATTTCCAATCGGTCATTTACAAAAATTGGAGGTACGTAAAATAGCTAGGAAATTNAATTTGGTGACAGCTGAGAAAAAAGATTCTCAGGGNTTGTGTTTTATAGGTAAAGTTAGTTTACCTGACTTTTTACAGCAGAAATTGCAAACCAAAAAAGGTAATATCATTGAGATTCCTTTTGATTTTTATAAAGATAAACCAACTCCAAAGTCGATGATTGGTCAGTCCCAAAAAACAACTTATACCCACTTGGACGGGGAAGCTGTTGGCAGGCATCAGGGTGCNCATTTTTTCACGATCGGTCAACGTAAAGGATTGGCTGTTGGTGGAACCCCNGAACCACTNTTTGTTATTGATACAGATGTAGATGAAAATATTGTTTATGTCGGGCAGGGGAAAGAACATCCTGGGTTACATCGTAAAGCTTTAAAGGTAGTTAGTGATGAGATCCACTGGGTTAGAAATGATCTAAAAATTCCATTGGGAGTTAAATTGGAGGTTAAGGCCCGCATTCGCTATAGACAGCCACTACAAAAAGCCACGCTTATTAAGCAAAAAGAAGCCCTGTATGTTGTCTTTGAACAACCCCAATCCGCCATTACTTCTGGTCAGTTTGTGGCATGGTATCAGAATGAGGAATTAGTGGGTTCGGGAGTTATTTCTTAAATTTCCGTATGAATAAAATNTGTGATTTATTTAAAATAAAATATCCCATCATTCAGGCTGGAATGGTCTGGACTAGTGGTTGGCGTTTGGCTGCAGCGGTAAGTAATGCTGGTGGTTTAGGACTTATTGGTGCTGGATCTATGTATCCTTATATTTTAAGAGAACACATTCAGAAATGTAAAAAAGCGACTGCCAAACCATTTGGNGTTAACGTTCCTTTATTTTATCCACAACTAGAGGAAATTATATCTATCATTATCCAGGAAAAAGTTTCCATTGTTTTTACTTCGGCAGGCAGCCCAAAACTTTGGACGGCTACCTTAAAAGAAAATAATATCAAGGTGGTTCAGGTGGTTAGCTCGGTGAAATTCGCCTTAAAGTCTCAGGAGGCTGGAGTGGATGCAATAGTTGCGGAGGGTTTTGAGGCTGGNGGGCANAACGGCAGAGAAGAAACCACCACCATGACGTTGATTCCTATGGTTAGTCAAGCTATAGTATTACCTCTTATAGCGGCGGGAGGAATAGCAACGGGGAGTTCTATGCTAGCAGCCAGGGCACTGGGAGCTGATGGCGTTCAAATNGGTAGTCGATTTGTCGCTTCAAATGAAGCNTCATCTCANCCCAATTTTAAAAATGAAATNGTCAAAGCAGTAGAGGGAAGTACTCAACTCACNNTNAAAGAAATTACTCCNGTTAGAATGCTAAAAAATNAATTTTTTCAANAGATTGTTGCGCTTTATGAAAAGGGTGCTNATNTTGAGGAATTAAAAACCGCTTTAGGAAGTGGAAGGGCAAAAAAGGGGATGTTTGANGGTGACTTGAANGANGGTGAGCTTGAAATTGGACAAATTGCTGGATTGATAAATGAGGTGTTACCTGCAGCCCAAATAATCAAAAATCTTATTGAGGAGTACAATCAGACTCTTAAAACNCTGAAAGGTATTTAAGACTGTTCCTGAGAGTTAAAAAATAATTCAACTTGGTTATGAAGGATATCCTCAAAAGTTTCCCTTTTTCGAATCAAATGTCCTTTACCTTCGTGCCAGAATACTTCTGCTGGACGATAACGTGAATTATAATTGCTTGCCATCGAAAAACAATAAGCTCCGCAATTACGAAATACCAATAAATCTCCCTCAGTAATCTCAGCAATTTTTCGGTTGCTTCCAAAGGTNTCCGTTTCGCATATGTAACCGACTACAGAGTAAAATCGTTCTTTACCTCCAGCATTAGATAGATTCTCTATATGGTGATGAGAGCCGTAGAGCATAGGGCGGATAAGGTGGTTAAAACCACTATCTACTTGTGCAAAAACGGTAGAGGTGGTTTGTTTGACAACATTAACTTGGGTTATAAAATGTCCTGCTTGACTCACNAAAAATTTACCAGGCTCAAAAATTAGCTGGAGTTCACTGCCATACTCGATNCAGAATTCAGTAAATCTAGCGGATAGTTTTTCACCCAATTCTTCAATATTGGTTTCTATATCATTGTTGTGATAAGGTACTTTAAAACCGCTTCCAAAGTCTAAAAATTCAAGATCTTTAAAGTGCTTAGCAGTATCAAATAAAATTTCAGCAGCATGAAGGAAAACATCTATGTCCAGTATATCACTTCCTGTGTGCATATGGATACCATTGATATTCATCGATGTATTCTCTACAATACGTAATAAATGTGGTATTTGATGAATAGAAATTCCAAANTTGGAGTCTATATGACCCACNGAAATGTTATTNTTTCCTCCTGCCATGACATGAGGGTTTATNCGTATACAAACAGGTATTTTNGGATGACGAGTTCCAAATTGTTCCAATAACGAAAGGTTATCAATATTGATTTGAACACCCAGTTTAGCGACTTCTTCAATTTCATTTAGCGAAACACCATTGGGTGTATATATAATGACTTTTGGCTCAAACCCTGCTGTCAATCCCAACTGTACTTCCTGAATGGATACGGTGTCTAGGCCAGTTCCCAAATGTCGCATAAACTTTAAAATGGAAAGATTAGAAAGCGCTTTAGTTGCATAATTAATCCTTAAGTCATTAACTCCAGCAAAAGCCGAAGTCAATCGATGATATTGAGAGGCAATCTTTTCACTATCATAAATATAAACGGGCTTGCCAAAGTTTTCGGCAATATTTAATAAATCAATATTTGTCAATTCGTCGTATTTTAATTTTTAACAAATTTAAAATCAAATCCTTATTTAAGGGATAAAAGCATTAGATGTTATAAAAATTAAACATATTGTTTTAAATGTAACATTATAAGCACGCTTATTTCGAAGGTGATTTACTATTTTTGGCTTATAAATTTTAGAGATGAATCTACACGAATATCAGGGAAAAGATATACTAGCCAGCTTTGGTGTTGGCGTTCAACAAGGTATTGTTGCAAATAATAAAGCCGAAGCAGTTACTGCTGCAAAAAAATTGACTGCAGATACGGGTACTACATGGTATGTCGTTAAGGCGCAAATTCACGCTGGAGGAAGAGGAAAAGGCGGTGGTGTAAAACTTGCAAAAAATCTAATGGAATTAGAAACGATTGCTGAACAAATCATAGGTATGCAATTGATTACACCCCAGACACCTCCTGAAGGAAAAAAAGTAAATAAAGTTTTGATTGCTGAAGATGTTTATTACTCGGGAGATTCAGGTCCTGAAGAGTTTTATGTTTCGGTTTTACTTAATCGCGCTACAGGAAAAAACATGATCATGTACTCCGTAGAGGGAGGAATGGATATTGAAAAAGTGGCTGAAAATACACCAGAGCTTATATTTACAGAAGAAATTGATCCTGCCCATGGACTACAGTCTTTTCAGGCAAGAAATGTTGCTTTTAACTTAGGATTAAGAGGTGTCGCATTTAAAGGAATGGTTAAATTTATAACAGCTCTATACAAGGCTTATTTAGGATCTGACGCCTCATTATTTGAAATAAATCCAGTTTTAAAAACATCTGACGATAAAATTATTGCAGTGGATGCCAAGGTTACTTTGGATGAAAATGCATTGTTTAGGCATAAGGAATATGCTGAACTAAGAGATTTGTTAGAGGAGAATCCTACAGAGGTTGAGGCGCGTGAAGTCGGATTGAATTATGTTGCATTAGACGGTAACGTAGGGTGTATGGTAAATGGTGCTGGATTGGCAATGGCTACTATGGATCTAATTAAGCAATCAGGTGGCTCTCCTGCAAATTTTTTGGATGTTGGAGGTACAGCAGATGCCACTCGTGTTGAAACCGCCTTTCGTTTAATCCTCAAAGATCTGAAGGTTGAGGTAATATTGGTTAATATTTTTGGTGGAATTGTACGGTGCGACCGTGTAGCGCAGGGAATAGTAGATGCTTACAAAAACATGGGAGATGCCATTAAAGTGCCTATTGTAGTCAGGTTACAAGGAACCAATGCTGACATCGCTAAAAAGTTAATAGACGAATCCGGACTAAATGTTTTGTCTGCTACTGCATTTGAAGAAGCCGCTCGAAGAGTGCAAGAATCACTATAAATGACAACTTGTCATATTTTTTAAATAAAAAAAGACACTCTGTCATTAAAATATTAATGGTATGGGTTTTGAATTAAGTTTTGAAAACAAAGTTTAATTTAAATCTATACATATGAATTTATTAAAAAGACAAAACCCAGCTTTTTCGTACTTGTTTGATGATTTTATCCTGAACCAGGATTGGGGTTATCAAAAAGATTCTCTACCTGCGGTTAACATTATTACTAGTGAGGACCAATTTGACATTGAACTAGCTACACCCGGAAATAAAAAAGCTGATTTTCAAATTGAAGTAGAGGATGACGTGTTGATCATTTCCTCTGAGACAGTATCTCAGTCTGGTGATACAGAAACCAGTTATGAACGTAAGGAGTTTGGTTATAATTCGTTTCAACGCTCCTTTAATATTCCTGAATCCGTAAATACAGATAAAATTTCTGCTACCTATAAAGAAGGAGTTTTAACCGTGAGTTTACCCAAAAAGGAAGAAGCCTTACCTCAACCTAAAAAATTTATTTCCATAAAGTAGGTTAATTATTGATTATTTGTAGAAGCTTGGTAATTCATTTTACCAAGCTTTTTATTCTAACTGATTCTTTAATGATTTTATTTCATCACGTAAACGGGCAGCTTCAATAAAATCGAGATCTTTAGCAGCTTTTTCCATTGTTTTTCTGGATTCCCTAATTTTTTTCTCAATTTGCTCTTTTGTTAAATAACGATTCTTGGCTTCTGCTGCCTTTCTATCAGTTAATTCTTGTGCATAAGTGGCTACAGAATTTTTTGAAAGTGCATTATCTAGAGATTTATTAAGAGCAGTCGGTGTTATTTTATTTTTTTGATTGTAAGCGTGCTGTTTATCTCTTCGATAGTTTGTCTCATCAATTGTTTTTTGAATACTTTTAGTGAAATTATCTGCATACATTATAGCTTTTCCATTAACGTTTCTCGCAGCTCTTCCGACTGTTTGTGTCAATGACCGATGACTTCTAAGAAAGCCTTCTTTATCTGCGTCTAAGATCGCAACTAATGATACTTCAGGTAAATCTAAGCCTTCCCTAAGAAGATTGACCCCAACCAAAACATCAAAGAGTCCCTTTCTCAAATCTTGCATAATTTCTACCCTTTCTAGTGTATCGACATCACTGTGGATATAACGACATCTAATATTGACCCTACTAAAATATTTAGTCAATTCTTCTGCCATTCTTTTGGTAAGTGTAGTTACAAGAGTACGTTCGTCTTTTTCGACTCTTTGCTGAATTTCTTCTATTAAGTCGTCAATTTGATCTAGACTAGGNCGAATTTCAATTTCNGGATCNAGNAGACCNGTNGGTCNAATAANTTGTTCAACATAAACACCTTCTGTTTGTTTAAGTTCNTAATCAGCNGGNGTAGCACTTACATACAAAACTTGATTTTGNAGNGNTTCAAACTCTTCAAATTTTAATGGNCGGTTATCCATNGCAGCAGGAAGTCGGAAACCNAAATTTACAAGGTTTTCTTTTCTACTGCGATCTCCACCATACATCGCATGAACCTGAGAAATAGTGACATGACTTTCATCTACGACCATTAAATAATCGTCTGGGAAATAGTCTAATAAGCAAAACGGACGCGTTCCNGGTTCTCTTCCATCCAGATAACGAGAGTAATTCTCAATACCTGAACAATATCCTAGNTCTCGTATCATTTCAAGATCAAATTCTGTGCGCTCGTGAAGTCTTTTTGCTTCCAAAAAACNACCTATGGAATTAAAATAATCCACTTGTTTTATCAAATCGTCTTGAATTTTGGTAATNGCATTTTGAAGAATATCGGGNGAAGTCACAAACATATTGGCAGGAAAGAGTTTAAGACGGTCGTACTTCTCTAAAATATTATTTTCAATGGGATCAAAAGCCTCTATTTCNTCNATTTCNTCNCCAAAAAAATGGAGTTTAAAGGCAATATCTGCATAGCCAGGAAAAATATCGANGATATCACCGTTTACTCTAAAGTTACCGCGATTAAAATCTCCAGTGGTTCTTGAATATAAACTTTGCACTAATTGGTGAAGTAATTTTGTTCTTGAAATCACTTGATCTTTTTCAATCGTAATAACATTTTTTTGAAATTCAACGGGATTNCCTATACCATAAAGACAGGATACTGAGGCAACAACTAAGACATCTCTTCTCCCCGAAAGTAGCGAGGAGGTAGTACTCAATCTCAACTTTTCAATTTCCTCATTAATAGAAAGATCCTTTTCAATATAAAGGCCACTGGTTGGGATGTAGGCCTCTGGCTGGTAATAATCATAGTAGGATACAAAGTACTCCACGGCATTATCAGGAAAAAACTGCTTAAATTCAGAATATAACTGGGCTGCAAGGGTTTTATTGTGTGCCAAAACTAANGTAGGACGTTGCAATTCTTTTACAGTATTGGCAACGGTAAATGTTTTACCCGAACCAGTTACTCCTTGAAGTGTTACGTATTTTTCTCCTCCGGAAAAACTGTTAGTAATTTGTCTAATTGCTTCGGGTTGGTCACCTGTTGGAGAAAAATCTGATTCAAGATTAAATTGCATCCTATAAAATTAAAGCTTAAATGTTCATTGCACAACATTAATTGGTATTATGCCTTAATAAACATTTGGTTTAGATGAATTCAGAATAAGGTGTTATTTTTGATAAAAGTTAAGTTGTGGAAGAAAAATTAATTTCNAAAAAAAAACCTTTTTTTTCAATTTCCAATGAGTTGTCACTTTTTTTAAAAAAGTACGACCGTTGGATGGATACTTCAATATGCTATGATGACCTTTTGCGTTTTTCAGGCTCAGTAACTGTTTATGATAAGAACGACGATGATACCCTTTGGGTGAGGGTTTATTATTCTGATTCTGATCGAGTGGAAATAGATTTTAATTTGAAAACTATATATACTTCACTGCATTCTGATGGTAATATTTCTTCTCTACCCGATTTAAATATTGACGCAATTGATTATTGCACCTTTGGAAATTCAAAACCTTTTAGGATTAAAATTCGAAATATTTTAAACGATAATTTTACTTATTTCTACGTAAAAAAAACAGANGCCTCGAGAGTTTATGGACTAGAATTTGAGCATATACTTTCTCCTTATAATCTTAATTATATGGTAAATAATGATACTTTGATAGAGGAGCATATCTCAGGTATTCCAGGTGATATTTTTATTAAAGATTATTTATCAGATTGTACTTCATCTGAAAAAGCTCAGATTGCNAAAGAATATGTAAAATTTAATGAGCGCTGTATGATTAGGCTCCTTGGTGATATGAGAGCTTATAATTATGTAGTTATTCCTATTCACGATTTTGACCAAGTAATCTACCGTATAAGGGCCATAGATTTTGATCAACAAAGCTTTGAGGGAAAGTTGTCTGTTTACCGACCACAGTTTTTTAAAGAAAATNACCCACTAATTAAGGTTGTTAAGGANAAACTAAATCATGAATCAATTATTCAATATAAAATTGAAGAGCGTTCTATTCTTTCCCGAAGATTAATCAATTCAGGAAATCGCATTAATTTTTTAATTTCTATNATGAAAAACGATGTGCTTTCTACTTCTGAAAACTTGGAACAACTTAAAAATGAGATTTTTATTTTCACCAATGACACTGCTTTCAGAAAAAGTCAATCCATGGGTGAGTTGATGCAGGCTGCCTTTGATTATACAAGAAAAAATTATGAAAATGTAAGCTTAAGTGACTTGCTCTAATAGAAGTCGTCACTATCATAATCATCCTCTTCTTTATCTTCATCCGTTGTTAAATCATTCTCTAAATTATCTGATCTACTAAAATCTTTATTTGGAGGTGTTTCTGGGACTTCACCATGGCTAAATATAGAACTGGGATATCCTTTAGAGGCATCTTTTTGAGCAATTTCAATTAACTCAATAAAAAATGTCCAAAGGTTTAGAAAGTCATAAACATAGATTAAGCGATTTTCAGATTCAGAGAGGATTCTTTTTAAGGGTTTTTCATTCAAAGGCTTTTCTCCAGCACCCATATCTACCAATGGCATCTCCTCTCCTTGATTCCATTGCTCGTCGGCACGGTAAAAAGAGGCCATTTCATTACCTGCAAAACCAAAAGATTGGGATATCGCATCATGCAGTTCCTCAAGGGTTGCAGTGGCTTCAATTTCAAAGTCTCGGATAACATCTTCTTCAGTATCCAAAATAGCTCTCATTCTATAGATCATAAAATTATTATTTTACTATTATTCTAAATATAAATAAAGATTGCGCTCCAAACAAAAGGGCAGCGATAATCAAATGTAAAGGTTGTGAACTGAACGGAAAGTCGAAATAAAACATTAAAATTCCAGTAAAAATTTCTAAACCTATAAGTCCAAGGATTTGATTGAAAATCCTTAGATTGAGTTTTATTTTAAGCAACATCCAAAACAAAGTTAGGTGAACCATAAGAACGATTAGGGATAAACTTCGATGAATATAAAATTTCAGTGGAGCTGGATTAAGCCATTCACTAGTTTGCTGATGCATTTTTAAATCGACAAATTGTCTAACCTGTGTTCCCAAGCCAATTTGAAAGAGGGTAAGAGCTATTGCGCTGATCGCCAATATTTTCATTAGTGGACTGGCAGGTATTGGGATCGTTTTTTTTCGACTAATAAACAATAGGATGATTAAACCTAATACGATTAGTAATGCCATAACCATATGAATAGTGATACGATAAGGTAATAAATTAGAATCGACTACTGTTTTTCCTAGCCAAGCTTGAAAAACCATTCCCAGTAAAATCAAAAAAGAAATAATTGGTATAATTTTCTTTTTTTTCTTCAACCAAAATGACAATACTGTCATAACCAGCACCGCAAGCCCTGCTAAGGCCCCCAGCAATCTATTGAGGTACTCTATCCAAGTATGATATGGATTGAACAAGGCATAGTCATGTTTGGTGTAATGCTCCCAATTTTTTGGATCGTAATTTAATCTGGAGTTAAAACTACGTTCGGCGATTCGAAGCTCCTGATCTAAAATAATTACTTGTCCCTTAGCATATTCGTGATTGGGTAGCCAGTCTAATTGAGATCTCTCGGTAGGAGGAATCCAGTAACCAAAACACTTGGGCCAATCTGGACAGCCCATTCCACTTCCTGTCATGCGAACAATTGATCCAGCAGCAATCACTAGATAAATGATGATCAAGCTAACTTTAACCGATTTTATAAAATTATTCTCCATCGTTCACTAATCCTATTTCGTTACCTTTTTTTAGCATTAAATTAAATGCTGCCTCATAATCGTTAGGAATTTCACCTTCCAAAATAGCTTCTTTAATTGCATCTTTTATAAGACCTATTTCTTTACACGGCTTTAAATTAAAATGCTTCATAATTACCTCTCCTGTTACTGGAGGTTGAAAATTTCTAATACGGTCTCTATCCTCCACTTCAATTATCTTTTGTCTTACAATCTTAAAGTTATTGTGATAACGTTTAAAACGAATTGGATTTTTTGTTGTTATATCAGCCTCACAAAGGGTTATTAGATCCTCTAATAAATCTCCAGCGTCAAATACCAAACGCCTGACTGCTGCAGCTGAAACAATATCCTCTGAGATAATAATGGGTCTTGAACTCATCATTACCAGCTTTTGTACATATTTCATTTTTTCATTCAATGGCATTTTTAAGCGTTTGAAAAGCTTGTAAACCATTTTTGAGCCAACGTATTCATGGCCATGAAAAGTCCAACCTATTTTTTTGTCAAATTTTTTAGTTGGAGCTTTTCCTATATCGTGAAGTAAGGCAGCCCACCTTAGCCATAAGTTGTCGGTTGTTAAACAGATGTTATCTANAACCTCAAGCGTGTGGTAAAAATTGTCTTTGTGTTTTTGTCCTTCAATTTCTTCAATACCCTTAAGATANATCAACTCAGGGATAATTNTTTCGAGTAATCCCGTTTGCTCCAATAATNGATAACCTACNGAAGGGGTTTGGGTCATCAGTATTTTATTNANTTCATCAACGATTCGTTCGCTGGTTATGATTTTCAGGCGAAGGATATTTTCTTTAATTGCCGCCAATGATTGGTTTTCAATTTTGAAGTTCAGTTGAGCNGCAAATCGNATTGCACGCAACATCCTGAGGGGATCGTCAGAATAGGTAATTGANGGATCTAGTGGTGTTTTTATGATNCANTTTTCCAAATCTTGTAATCCATTNAAAGGATCGATTANTTCGCCAATATTTTTTGGATTTAGACTAACTGCCANTGTATTAATTGTAAAGTCTCTNCTTTTTTGGTCATCTTCAAGNGTTCCTNTAAATATTTTTGGATTTCGACTCTCTCTNGAATAGGATTCCTTTCNAGCTCCAACAAACTCTAAAGTAATTCCTTCCCATTGAACCATTGCAGTGCCATAGGATTTAAAAATTTGNACCGGTTTGGCATTGGGTAGTTTTCTTTGTANTGCCTTAGCCAATTTAATACCTGANCCTACGGCTACTATGTCAATATCTTTAGCCTTCTTTCTTCCCAAAAGGTGGTCTCTTACAAAACCTCCAATAAGATAAGTTTCAATACTTAGTTCCTGAGCACTTTGAANAAGTNCTTTAAATAGACTTTGCTTTAGNANGCTATNAAAATTNTTATTTAACATTTTAGGCTCGTATCAGTGTCGTTTTTCCTGATTTTTCAAGCCTAATTATACTCGAGACTTGATTATTGACTATATCAATGTCTTTTTTAATGATATGATCTACACCACTTATAATTTCCTCAGAAATATCAGCATACTTCTTAGGATGTGCCTGACCACTTAGGTTGGCCGAGGTTGAAATTAATGGTTTTCCAAAGGCTGAAATNAATGGTGTACAAANATGATGATTGACTATTCTNATGGCTACTGTTTTCTNCTCAGTAATTGCATTAGAGGCTATTGCTACTGGATTTGAATAAATAACGGTAGTTGGTCGGTCGCTGAAAATGTATTTCTTGATGTTTTTTGGTAATTTAGGAACATAATATTTGAGCATATCTAGGTCGGAAACCATACAAACCATAGCTTTGCTATCAGGTCTTTTTTTCAACTGATAAATTTTGTTAACAGCAGACGGGTTGGTCGCATCGCAAAGTATGCCCCAAATCGTGTCGGTTGGCGAAAGTAGTAATTTTCCAGCTTCTAGGATTTTTAGAATATTTTCCATTGTNAAGACAAAAATAGGTCTTTTGAGCAGCTTGTCAAACATTCCTTCAATACTAAAATTTTATATAGATTTTTAGATTTTAATTTTTTTTAGTGTGAAAAACTTATTAAGCTATTACCATCTCGACAGTTGTTTTCCAATTTTTATCTCCCTGAATAATATGCTGTTTCTTTTGTAAATGTAATCAATGGTAATTAAAATACATTTAGTGAAANTTTATTGATCCTNATCCANGNAGAAATACTAAAAATCNGGCTTTAATTTTTTAAAATGACANTAAGATTAATTAAACTGCAACATTATGNTCTCTAAGGGCNTTGTTTAAAGAGGTCTTTTTATCAGTACTTTCTTTTCTTTCACCAATAATTAAAGCACAGGGAACCTGATAGTCACCTGCAGNAAAACTTTTTGTNTAGCTTCCNGGAATTACTACTGAGCGCTCGGGAACCTCTCCTCTAAATTCAATAGGTTTTTCGCCTGAAACATCAATTACCTTTGTCGAGGCAGTAATTACCACGTTGGCTCCNAAAACAGCTTCTTTTCCTACTCTGGCTCCTTCAACCACAATACATCTAGAACCAATAAAGGCATTATCCCCAATGATTACAGGAGAGGCTTGTAGCGGTTCTAATACACCACCTATTCCAACACCACCACTTAGGTGGACATTCCTCCCTATTTGGGCACAGCTCCCAACCGTTGCCCATGTATCAACCATGGTTCCTGAATCAACATATGCCCCTATATTTACATAACTTGGCATAAGAATCACTCCACTAGAAATATAAGCTCCGTGTCTTGCAACCGCATGAGGAACAACTCGGACCCCTTTTTTTCTATATCCACTTTTAAGCGGGATTTTATCATGAAATTCTAAAGGACCTAACTCAATAGTCTCCATTTTTTGAATTGGAAAATAAAGTACAACGGCCTTTTTCACCCATTCATTTACCTGCCATCCATCATCTACAGGGCTTGCAACTCTTATTTTCCCTGAATCTAATTGTTTAATTACTTGCCTGATGGCCTCCTGTGTTTCGCTTTTATCCAACAGTGTACGGTCGTCCCATGCTGATTCAATTATGTTCTGCATTTTTATTTTTTTTCAAAAATACTGAATTCAGTAGTCTTAGACTACATAATCGTCTTTTCAAAAAAAGTATATTTGCAAATAATATGGGAGTTCTTATTGGAATTGATTACGGAAAAAAAAGAATTGGGCTGGCTCATACAGACCCAAAACAAATTATTGCCAGTGGTTTATGTACTTTGTCAACACGTGAAGTAATTAAATTCTTATCGGATTATATGAATCATACACCAATTGAAAAGTTTGTTGTTGGTCAACCCAAACAAAAAGATGGGAACTATTCAGGTGTGGAAAATGATATTCTAATTTTTATTAAAGAGTTACAAAAGAATTTTTCGACTATACCAGTTTTGCGTCAGGATGAACGCTTTACTTCAAAGATTGCTCTTAAAAGTCTCATTGAAGCTGGCGCAAACAAAAAAACTAGAAAAAATAAGGCTTTAGTTGATCAAGTTAGTGCTACATTAATTTTACAATCTTTTTTGGAGTCTATTTCTAAAACATTAATATGATTTTACCTATAGTAGCATATGGCGAAAATATCTTAAAAACCAAGGCAGTAAATATTAGCTCTGGTTATCCCGAGTTAAAGAAACTAATCAACGATATGTGGGAAACAATGTACAACGCTAATGGTGTTGGAATAGCTGCGCCACAAATTGGAAAATCGATTAGATTATTTGTAATTGATGCCTCACCGTTCTCGGAAGATAAAGAAATATCTGATGATGAGATTTCGACCTTAAAAAACTTTAAGAAAGTCTTTATAAATCCTGAAATAATCGATGAGACAGGTGATGAATGGAATTTTATGGAAGGCTGCTTGAGTATACCCAACATAAGAGAAGATATTAAACGTAAGGAAAAAATAACGATTAAATATTATAACGAATCCTTTGAGGAAATTGAGCTAGACCTCGAGGGTTTAGCTGCTAGGGTTGTGCAGCACGAGTATGATCACATAGAAGGTGTTTTATTTATTGATAAACTTAGTTCTCTTAAGAAAAAACTTCTCAAAGGAAAGCTAAATGATATTTCTAAAGGTAAAATTAAAACCGAATATAAAATGCGCTATCCC
This sequence comes from Flavobacteriaceae bacterium TMED121, assembly GCA_002171295.2. Lineage (GTDB taxonomy): Bacteria > Bacteroidota > Bacteroidia > Flavobacteriales > Flavobacteriaceae > UBA8316. The sequence goes on along the minus strand of NHFW02000019.1, from coordinate 39,476 downwards.
CAAGGAAAGATTAAAAGATGAGTAAAAATATTTTAGAAAAAATCATTTCAATTTCTGGTAAGCCTGGCTTGTTCAAATTGTTATCACAAACCAGAAATGGAATTATTGCTGAGTCAATATTGAATAAAANAAAGACTTCTACCANNATGGCACANCATATTAATTTATTGTCTGAAATACACGTATATGGNTTGGTCAAAGAATTCCTATTAATTGAGATATTTNAAAAAATATTTCAATATGAATCTGGTAAAAAAACAAGAATAAAACCCAAATCAGAGGCTAACCGTNTAGAGGCATATTTTTTTGAAGTTNTTCAAGATTATGACTCCGACAGGGTATACCCTAGTGACATTAAAAAAATTATTCAATGGTATAACTTATTATTAGATGTGGGAATTTTAAAATTCGAAGATGAAACATCACCTAAGAGTAATTCAAATGAAAAATAATAAATGAGTTCGCGAGCAGCTCAATTAGAAGCAGTTGAAAGGCTCCTTGAAATAATTGATAACCTCCGTGAAAATTGTCCTTGGGANCGTAAACAAACTTTTCAGTCCTTGAGGCACTTGACTATTGAGGAGACCTATGAATTGGGTGATGCTATTTTAGAAAATGATTATGGGGAGATTAAAAAGGAATTAGGTGATTTATTACTTCACATTATTTTTTATGCTAAAATTGGAAGTGAAAAAAAAGTCTTTGACATAGGAGATATTGCTAATCATATNTCAGATAAATTAATTGAAAGACATCCACATATTTATGGTAATACAAATGCGATAGATGCAGAGGAAGTATCCAAAAACTGGGAGACAATTAAACTCAAAGAGGGTAACAAAAGCGTCCTTGAGGGAGTTCCAAATGGTTTGCCTGCACTTGTGAAAGCACTNAGAATTCAGGAAAAAGTTTCTGGAGTTGGCTTTGATTGGGATAATAGCGAGGGAGTTTTGAATAAAGTAAAAGAGGAATTAGAGGAGTTAAGAAAAGAGGTGATTGATAAAAATATTAATGAGATGGAATTAGAGTTTGGAGATTTACTGTTTTCATTGATTAATTATGCTCGTTTTCTTAAAATAAATCCAGAAACAGCTCTGGAACTTACAAATAAAAAGTTTATCAAACGATTTAAATTNATAGAATCAGAGGCAAACAAACTTGGAAAAAAAATTAATCAATTATCAGTGGAGGAGATGAATATTTTTTGGCAACAAGCCAAATCTAATTAGTCAGGATTTTCATCTGATTTTTCTTCAATATCAATTTTATTCAAACTATTATCTAATTCTCTTTTCATTTTTCTAAGAGGAACCAATTCGTCCTTCAACTGCTGCTCGGAAGATTTTAATTTATTTAGTTTTGAGCTTACTTCNGTAAGCAAGGGGTTTTCATTACTGGAGTTGGAAAAGTAATCCATGTTATTTTCTAATTGAAGAACCTCTGACTTAATTTCATCCATCTTTTTTTTGATGCTTTTTATTTCTCTTGACAACTCGTTTTCATCATCTTTCATAAAGAAAAAACGAATATGATTTTTAGCTTCTTTTTTGACTTTGATATCCATTGATGATCTATCAATTACCTCAATAAATTCTTTATTATAATTATACAAGAACTTTTTATTTATATCACTTTTTAGTAATCCTATATTTAGAAATTTTTCCCATTTATGTGTACAAAAAAGTTTAAAATCTTTAAATTCATTNGGGATTTTAAAGTCTTTAATTCTTTGGATAAAAACTTCTTTTTCCTTTTTAATCTCTAACTCTTTTTCACTAATTTTTTCATAACCTGTTTTAATTCGCTCAAAATATAAATTACAATTAGAGCGAAACTCCTCCCAAAGCAGATCGGAGTATTTTCTTGGGATAAAGCCAATATTTCTCCATTCTTTTTGGATATTTTTCATTTGGTTNCTAAATTCTTTCCAATCATCTTTTTCAAGAATATTTTTCACTTCTTTAATTAGTTCTTTTTTGAGTTCTATATTTTTTCGCTGTTCTGTTTTTTGTGACTTANAGAATTGATTTTTTTCACGATTAATTTCCCTACTGATTTCTCTAAACCTAGTCCATATTGTCTTACTGTTTTTTTTATTAACCTGTCCAATTGATTGAAATTCCNCACGAATTTTATTGAGATGATCGATCGACTTTCTCCATTCATTGTGATTTTTAGGAAGATTATTTTTAATCTCTTCCATTTTTATAATAAGTTCGTTTTTTTTATTTAGGTTNTCCTCAAGCACAATATCATATTCTTTTTCAAACTCTTGTCTTCTATTGTGAATAATATGACTTGCTTCTTGAAATCGTGTCCATAACTCCTCTCTATGCTCTTTTGCTACAGGACCTAAATCATTTTTCCAAAGCCTATGAAGAATATTTAAATCACGCGATGCTTTTAATATATCTGGAATTTCTGATAATTTTTCTGCTTNATCAATAATCTTAATTTTTTCCTCATAATTGTGTTTAAAATCTAAATCTCTTAATTCTCTGTTAAGATGTAGAAAATCATAAAAAATTTCGGTGTGATGCTTATAGGTTTGCCATATGTTATTACTTTGATTTCTTGGAACAGGCCCGGTTCTATGCCAACTTTCCTGGTAATTTCTAAATTTTTTATAAATAGTATTTATATTTTCATCAACATTAATGAGATTTTTAAGATTCTCAATGATCTCTTGTTTTCGTTCTAGATTCAGCCTTTGAGTTTGTTCTCTCTCATGAAAAAAACTTCTTTTTTTCTTTTTATGATCTTTTATAATCTGATCAAACTCATTTTTATGACTGGGTCTGAAATAAAAGTCAATTTCATTGCCTCCTTCTTTGATAAACTCTTCTTTTTTTATCTGAATTTCATTTTTNAATTTCGTTTCAAATTGATGAGTGATTTCTTGTATATTTTTAGTCTGATTAAACCAATTATCTTGCTTGGTAAGTTTTTCCAACTCACTGACAAGTTCGATAATACTAAATGAATTGTAATCTATTTTTTCCTCCCCTTTGGTTTCCTTTTCTTTAGATGTNGAAGATTCATTCTTTTCAAGAGAAGGTTCTGGAATAGATTCGGTTGATTTATTTTTAACTTTATTAGCACCTTCAGGGTTAATTGTTTTTTGAGTAGTCAACAATTTTTTTTCTTCCTGAGGATCGTTGGCTATTATTTTTTTCTTTGCCATTTNAATCAGGTTTTATATTAAAAAATTAAATTTTTATAAAATTTACAAAAAAAATAGGACTGTATCTATTTGTTCCAAATCATCCAAGATTTTTCTGCTTGGTATTCAAGCATTTTTAATCCATTCGAAACTATTGCTCCCCTTTTTTTACCCTCTTTTAGGAATAATGTTTCTAAGGGGTTGTAGATAAGATCAAACAAAATATGAGTTCTATTTATTGCTTCATATGGCAATTTAGGAGATAATTTTATATTTGGGAATGTTCCTATTGGAGTNGCATTTATAATTAATTTGAAATCTTTCAATAAATCTGCATTGACATTTTGATAGCTAATTTGATNACTTTGTGGATTCCTTGATACATACCGATAATATATTTTTAGCTTATCTAGCACAAACGCAACTGCTGAAGAAGCCCCACCTGACCCCAATATTAATGCTTTTTTGGGTAGCACAGACATTAGTTCTGTTAGTGATTTTTCAAATCCATAGGCATCTGTATTGTGTCCACTTATTCGTCCATCTTTTTCAAACCGGATGGTATTTACTGCTTGCATTTTTTTTGATGACCCAGATAGCTGATCCAAAAAAGGGATAATTTCTCTTTTATATGGAGTCGTTACGTTGAGCCCAAAAATATTATCTTGAGAAAAAATAGATGAAACTAATTCGATTGAGTCAAGGTCAAAATTTTCATATGAACAGTAGGACATATGTTCCTCCGAAAATTTTTGACTAAAATAACCCCTAGAAAAAGAATAATCAATATTCCTTCCCAATAGACCAAAACGTTTTTTAACTATTTTTTTTGACGCCATACTTTTCAAGAATTGATACTATAAGAGCCCCTAAAAGTATAAATAATATAAGGAACCAAAAATCAATCGTTTTAATATTTGGAAGAAGATAATTATAATATGCAATCACGGGATTCCCTATTGAATTATAAATAATTTCTCCAACTTCATTTAGTTTAAATACCTTTTCTCTCCAAGGCCAAATGACTCCTAATGATCCACAAATAAAACCAATGATCGTAGCAATGGTGATTTGATGATGTTTTTTTAATACATANCTTATTATATTTGAAAAAAAAATCAGTCCTGCAATAGAACCAAAAGAAAAAATAGCAGCTAACTGAAGTAATTTCATTCTGTGAGAATCGTTTATAAATTCTAAATTTATTTTTATAATATCACCTAGTGTATAATAAATGGCATTTACTGCATCAACTAAGAGTAGCGTGTAATTTCCAAGAAGTAATAAAAGAAATGATCCTGAAAGACCTGGCAAAGTCATTCCACAGACACTAATAACTCCACAGAAAAAAACAAATAAGATTCCCTCGTTTTCAGTAAGTGGTTTTGATACCATTATGGTCAGACCGATCAATAGCCCAATAATAAAAAAAAGAATCGTTTTAAATCCCCATTTCTCTAATTTATCGTATACGAAATAGAGAGAAGCCAAAATCATCCCAAAAAATACGGCAAGAACTTGAATTTCATAATACTTAATTAAATAGTCCAATATTAGTGAGACACTAAAGTAGCTGATGATGACCCCTAAAAACAACAAGCCTAAAAACCTACCATTGATATATATGTAGAATGCAGACCATCCGCGATTAAATAAAAGGGAGAATGATTTTAAATTAATTTTTTGGAGAGAGTTGATCAACTCTTCATAGAATCCAATAACAAAAGCTACAATACCTCCAGAAACTCCTGGAACTTTATTTGCAGCACCCATAGCAACTCCCTTTAAAATCAAAATAATATTTTGCCGTAAAATCGGGGTGAACCAACCCATAATTATATTTTTTTTCCCCTCTGGCTATCCAGAATCCAAACTAATCCAGCACCAATTAAAAAAAGGATTGTAGCCAACAATAACTGGGCATCCTCAGGATAGTTTAGAGGTGATATGGGCCTAAAGAGTAATTTGTTTTGACCACCAATACTTACCTCAAATATCACCTGCCAGGGCCAAATCTTATGTATGGCTCCAATCATTAGCCCAATTAGAATGGACATGGTTTTATCATTTTCATTATCAAATAACCATTTTAAAATTGAAGAAAAAATCCGAAGTCCAACCAGAACGCCGAATCCAAAAATAAATAATTTAGTATAGATGGGAATTAGAAGATCTAAATTGAAACTACTCAAACTTTTCAATGCCATCTTAATTAAATTTATAATGGTCTGGTATGCTCCTAGAATAAGTAAGATGTAGGCTCCAGAAATACCGGGTAATATCATTGCGATTATACCAAAAAAACCGCAAAAGAAAATATAGATTAACCCAATATCAGTGCCTTTAGGTGTTATTTGAGTAAGAAAAAAACTGATGACGGCGCCTAAAACCAATAGTCCAATGTTAAGATAACTCCAGTTATTTACTAGTCTTTTTAAAATAAATATACTGTTGACTAAAAGTCCAAGGAAAAAAGACCAAAGAGCAATGGGGTATGTATGTATTAAATAGTCTATGAGAAATGAAAGTGTAAAAACTGCGCTCAAAATTCCTGTAAAAAGACTTACTAGGAAATTACCGTTGATTTTTTTCCAAAATAAATCTAAGGTTAATGTTTTAAAGTTTTTGACACTTATGGCATCAATAGACTCAATCAATTTTTTATAAACCCCAAGAATAAGAGCAATCGTTCCCCCTGAAACTCCGGGCATAAGATCAGCAAAACCCATTGCGATTCCTTTTAAAAATACACTGAAGTTATTAGAAATAAAATTTATCAATTATGAAATTTTAACACAATATAGCTAAAAACCGAAAGTCAATTTCCGCGAAGGTTGTTAAACTTCCTAGAGGCTGTTAGCTAATTCAGGAAACAATTGGTTAAACCCTTCAGGGATTTTGAAATTAATTTTTATTTTATCGAATATATCTATAGCTTCATTTTTTCTACCCAAGCGCATTTTACAGCCTGCTAATCGGTATAGAATCGCAGACTGATTATTGAAATATTGCAAGGCAAGTTGGCAGGTCGCTAATGCAGATTTCCAGTCTTTCAAGTACATTTGTGAATCCATCCAAATAATCCAAGTTTTAAAATCATTATTACCTAATTCATTAGCAGTTTTACTTGCAATTCCTGCTTCTTTGAAAAAATTCATTTTGAAGTGTATTTCGGCACTTTTTTTCCACAATTCCTCACTATCAGCATTTGACTTCAGAGATCTTTTTACATAATATTTNGCTTTGGAAAAGAATCCACTTTTAAAAAAGTAATCAACTANTGAAATCCAACTTTTTTCATGATTTGGATCCAGTTTTATAGATTTTTTAAAATATTGCAAAGCTAATTGATCATTCCCTAATTTAATATGGCATCCTCCTATTCTTTGAATTACATATGCATTGGGAGCATTTAATTTTGCCGAAAATTCGTAATTATCAATCGCTTGATTAATTCTCCCCATTTTTTCTAAAAGTTTACCTTTTTCAATATAAGCACCCGTAAATGTATCGTCACTTATAATGGCNAATTCATATGCAGATAGAGCTTCTTCATACTTATTAATTTTAGCATATAATTTTCCTAATTGATGCCACGCAANTTCAGAGTAAGGGTTGGTCTCTAGTATTNTATTTAGAGTATTAATTGCNTCAATGTTTTCCTCCAGCTGGTCGTGACAATAAAGTAAGTTGTAGAGTGACTGATAATCCATCGAGTTTTCTCTAACACACCTTAAAAAAAAATCTTTTGCTTTAATATAATCCTCTAAAAAAAGATATTCCATTCCAATTAGGTTCCAAACTTCAATGGGTTCATCAGTTACATTAAGCGCCTTTAATAGAAACTCTATAGCTTTTNTATGATCTTTCTGCTTAGATGAAATGTTTGCTCTTTGTAAAAAAATTTCCTCATTTTCAGGAGACAATTTTTCAATTTGCTCAAGTAGAACTTGGGCATCATTATATGAGCCATCAAACAACATGATTTCACTTTGTAACAACATTAATTCAATATTCTGAGGGTGCTGTTCCATAGACATTTTAAGGGCTTTTTTTGCAAGATTAAATTGGGCAAAATCGATATAATAATGGATTATTCTCTCAAACTCAATTGCATCAAAAAAAAGAACTTGATTAGTTTTAAGCATCTCCTCGAACTTATTTAAAGAGGCATTGTTTTCTTCGAATGAAGGATTGATCATATAGCTTTAATTATAAAATTAAAGTTATGTAACAATTAAAGATTCATTTTAAGTGAGTGTCTATTCTTTTCAACAAAAATATTAACATGTCACTACAACTCATCGAGCGTTTCGCAAATTATTTTACACCCAAGGATAATTTCTTCTTCTGAAATTGTAAGTGGGGGAGAGATTCTAATTGCATTTTTTTCCCATAAAAGCCAGAAGAGAAGTAATCCCTTTTTTATACATTGGGGAACTAAATAATTTGGAATCCTGTCATTTTCAAAAATGGGCGCAAGCATTAGCCCAGTTCCTTGGATTCTTTTGATCTTGGGGTTTACTAGGTGTTTTCTAAATAGCTTTTCTTTATTACTAATTTTATTGATAATTCCCGAATCTTCAATTTCTTTCAAGGTGGCAAATGCTGAAGCAGCTATAACCGGATTACCTCCAAAAGTTGTTATATGTCCTAGTTTGGGGTTGACTTCTAGTTTTTTCATAAGTGATGAGCTTGCTGAAAAAGCTCCTATGGGGAGCCCACCTCCAAGAGCCTTACCCATGACTACAATATCAGGAGATATACCGTAGTTTTCAAATCCAAACATTTTACCTGTTCTTCCAAATCCAGGTTGAATCTCGTCCAGAATTAGTAATGCACCTTCTTCATTACACTTTTCCTTTACTTTTTTTAAGTAATTATTTTTTGGCTCAATGAAACCTGCGCCTCCTTGAATAGTTTCTAGTAGAACCGCAGCAGTCTTTTCATTAATTTTTTTTAAATCACTTTCTTTATTGAATGCGATAAAATTAACTCCGGGCAGCAAGGGTCGGTAGGCTTTTTTTTGCTTTTCATTTCCTAATAAGCTTAGTGCACCATGTGTACTCCCATGGTAAGATTGATATGCAGCTATTAACCCTGATCTCTGGGTGACCCTCTTAGCAAGTTTTAATGCACCCTCAATAGCCTCTGTCCCGGAATTAGTAAGATATACAACTTCTTGATTTTCTGGAAGTAGCTGAACTAGTTTTTTACAAAGTTTTACAGCAGGGGCCTGGGCAAACTCACCATAAACCATAACGTGCATGTATTTATTGGTCTGATCTTGAATTGCCTTAATTATTTTTGGATGAGAATGACCAAGCGGACAAGCTGATACGCCAGCAACAAAATCTAGATAAGATTTTCCATCAACATCATAAAGATAATTACCGCTCGCATTTGCAATTTCTATACCCATAGGACTGGGAGTAGTTTTGGCTTGGTATTTTAAAAAGTCCTCTATCATTAATCAAGAGTTTCTATAAAAAAATCTTCAGGTATTTGAACTTTTTCTATTTCCCTTATTTGAAATCTTCTATCTTCCTTACTAAATAATTCAGAGATATTTTTTGGACGCTCATTCTCCCTCCAAATAAATCCTTTTAGTTTTCTTTCGTTTTGAGGTAAATCCTTTTCAGGAAGTAATTGCCCGTCTGGACTTACAAAAAAGGTGATATCTTCAATTTGATTGTCCTTGGTAATCATTTTTAGGCTACTGCAGGTTGTCTTGTCGATTCCTATAAGTTCATTTTCTTCGTCTGAGTACATATAATAGATTACCTCAGTATTTTTAGTAATGTCAATTTCTTTTAATTTTCCATTTTCAAACAAGCCATCCAAAAGACCTCCTTTAATCTGATTAAAACCTGCTTCACTGATAGAATCTTTTTCTATAATCCAGCTATTACCTATGATTTTCAGGGAATCCAATTTTTGAGTTTTCGTGTCAGATGTCAGAAAAATTTCATCTCCTGACATTTGACTTTTCCCAAACCATAAAATAGGATTTCTACCATTTTTTTGACTCTCAGTTAGGATTTGATTTTCTTTTCTATTTAGGGGAAGTTTAAGCATTTTAATTAAACCAGTGCTCTGATCAAGATGTAAAGAATCTGATTTACCTCTTAAATCCGATTTAAAAACCCTAACGTCGTAATAACCTCTTAGAATTCTTTTTTCTGACGGTCCTGTAGCTATAAGTGTATCTGCATGAATGAATAATGAATCTTGGTCAACAATATTTATTGCCATTGCCCTTCGAGTTATTATAGCAGAATCTCTTGCTTTAAAGATTTCACCATAATGACCATTAATTACTGATTTATTTAATGTGTCAATAATACTAATATTGTTAGTAGCTGCAGCATAATTTATTTCATTTTCAAAATAAAGGCTGTCCCCTCTGATTTCTTTATTGTTATAAAAAATAATTGAATTTTTTTTAAAATTACCTTTTTGCAATTTTGTGTCATAGGTCCCTTCCTCACAATAGATTTGATATTCTTCACCTTTAATAGTTGTCTTTCCATAAAAAAAAGCTCTATCACTTTCGGTAAAGTAATCCAGTCGTTGAGATTTTAGTTGGTATTCAGGATCATTAATTTTTACGTTGGATGTAAATCGATATTTTTTCAAATCCATAAAGTAAATACCTCTGTTACTGGTCAGTTTTGTTTCTTCGTCTAAAATGGTTCCATGAGTTTTATAGTAGGCTTTGGAACTTAGTCGGTCCAAATAGAGAGTATCTGTTCTTAGGTTCATNTCAGGACGCTCAAGTAACACTTTTCCCCATGCTGTCGCTAGTTTTTTTGAACCATCATATTCAATATAATCACAAGTCATTTTTAAAGTATCACCTTGGGTAAAAATTACATTACCATTTGCTTTAAAAAAATTTTGTTTAGGGTAGAAATAAGAAATATTCGATTTAATGAGAGCTCCCTCATGTAAGAGGTGAACACGAATATTGTCTTTTTTAACTAATATATTTGCACCAGGATATTTTTGCTGATCTTGAGTTGAACCACCTGCCTGAAGAATTTCAATTATTTTTGATCCTTCCTGAGCAATTATGGGATTAAACATAATATTCAAAACCAAATTTATAATAACGTAAGATAATTTCTTTTCCACACTAAATTTCCTCGGGTTAAATTAAAAAACTATCTGAAAATAGTTTGTTTTCTGTCTGGGCCAACAGAGACTATTTTAATTGGGATTTCAAGTTCCTTTTCTAGAAAGTCGATATAGTCAATGAATTTTTTTGGGAGTTTTCCAAGTTCCTCAATTTTAGTAAGATCTTCCTCCCATCCCCGAATATCAATATATTGCGGTATAACACTATCTGATTGAATATCAAATGGGAAGTAATCGAGAACTTCTTCTTGGATTTTATAGTGAGTACAAACTTTAATGGTTTTAATACCTGAAAGTACATCCCCCTTCATCATCATGAGTTGTGTAACTCCATTAACTCTAATAGCATATTTAAGTGCAACTAAATCAATCCATCCAACCCTTCTAGCTCTTCCAGTTGTTGCTCCGAATTCTTGTCCAACTTCAGCTATTTGTTTTCCTATTTCATTAAATAATTCTGTTGGAAAAGGACCACCTCCTACACGAGTAGTATATGCTTTAAAAATCCCAAAAACTTCTTTTATTTTATTTGGAGCAATGCCTAAACCTGTACATGCTCCTGCTGCAGTTGTNGTTGAAGATGTAACATATGGGTATGTTCCAAAATCAACATCTAAAAGAGAACCTTGAGCACCTTCGGCTAAAATCCTTTTACCGGCTTCTTGTGCTTTGAACAAGTAGTTTTCACTATCAACAACTTTACACTTTTTTAAAAGACTCAGAGCTTCAAAAAATGTATTCTCTAATTCACGAATGTCAAATTCCAGAGCTGAATCATAATAATCGAGCATTCTTAGGTGCTTTTGAACTAGAGTCTTATAACGTATTTTCCATGATTTGGTAAAAATATCACCAACTCGCAAACCATTCCTACCAGTTTTATCCATGTAGGTTGGTCCAATTCCTTTTAAGGTAGAACCAATTTTTGCTTTTCCTTTAGAGGCCTCTGATGCGGCGTCCAGTAGGCGGTGAGTTGGTAAGATCAGGTGTGCTTTCTTAGAAATCAGAAGCTTTGAAGAAAAATTAATCTTGTAGGGGGCAAGATTTTCAAGCTCCTTTTTGAAAATCACAGGATCAATCACAACACCATTTCCAATTAAATTAATCGCTTTTGGGTGGAAAATTCCTGAGGGAATTGTGTGAAGAACATGTTTATTTCCCTCAAATTCTAGAGTATGACCAGCATTAGGTCCACCCTGAAAACGGGCGATGATATCATATGATTGAGTTAACACATCAACTATTTTACCTTTACCCTCATCTCCCCATTGGAGACCTAACAATAAGTTTACTGACATTTAAATTACAGATTTACTATTTTTTTTGGTACCATAGAAGTATAAAGAATGATTATGGATTTCAATATCAAAAATTTCCTCGATTGTTTTTTTTATATTTTGAATTCTTGGGTCACAAAACTCTTTTACCTCGCCTGAATCGGTTAAAATTATATGATCATGTTGGTGGTCAAAATAGGATTTTTCATATTGAGATTGATTTTGTCCAAATTGGTGTTTCCTTACNAAATGACATTCTAAAAGTAATTCAATAGTATTATACAAAGTGGCCCTACTCACTCGGTAATTTTTATTTTTCATGTTAATATACAGCGACTCAATATCAAAGTGTTCGTCACTATCATATATCTCGTAAAGAATAGCAAAACGCTCTGGGGTTTTTCGGTGCGAATGCTTATTTAAGAAGTTTACGAAAACATCTTTTACAATTTCCTGATTTGTTTTACCAGTTTCCATTTCAACAAATATAAGTTTTAAATTATTCTCTGAGAACTTTATCGATACCTTTCAGTTTTAGGAGTTTAGAAACCAAACGATTTAGTATTGTTTGGTTTTTAACGCTTACACTAATCAAGCCAGTAAAAATTCCATCATCACTGTCAAATCTTATTTTATCAATATTTACATTCATTTCATTAGAAATTAATTGAGTAACATTACTTACAATTCCCATATTATCTATTCCAGATAATTTTAATGTTGCTTTATATTCGTTAGAAGAGGAGTCGACCCATTTAGATGATATTATGCGATAGGCAAAATTTGACTGCAAAGACAAAGCATTAGCACAATCTTTTTTGTGAACTTTTATACCATCTTTGACGGTAATATAGCCAAAGACCCGGTCACCCGGAATAGGATTACAACAAGTTGCCAAGCTATGCTTTAAAGTTTCTTTTTCTTTTCCAAAAACTAAGGTGTCAAAACATTCTGTGATTTCTTCTCTTTTAGTNTTTTTAGTATCTAGGTTCTTTTTTCTAATTCGTTTCTTGAAAAAATTAAGGAAAGTGCTGTTATACTCATTGTAGAAAGCTTTAAGCTGTTTGTTATTAATCGTCCCCAGCCCTATGCGATAAAATAAATCTAGATTACTGTTTAAATTAAAATATTTCAACAAGTAGGCCACAGTTTTATCATTAAGTTTAATTTTTAGATGTTTAAGTTTTCTTCTAAGCGATTCTCTTCCATCCTCAGCGATTCTATTCTTTTCCTCGTTTAGTGAGGATTTAATTTTAGATTTAGCTCGAGAAGTTTGAACGAAATCTAACCAGTTTGCAGTAGGCTTAATATTTTCTGAGGTTATAATTTCAACATGTTCACCACTTTTAAGTGCTCTACTTAATGGAACTAACTTTCCATTTACTCTAGCACCTCTTGTTTTCATTCCGATTTCAGTATGAATATTGAATGCAAAATCTAATGCTGTAGCACCTTTTGGTAATGATTTAATATCTCCTGTTGGGGTAAAAACAAAAATTTCCTTTGCGTAAAGATTTAATTTAAAGTTTTCAACGAAATCAACTGGATTTTCGGCATTATTTTCCAATACTTCATGAAGCTTGTCTAGCCAAGATTCAATTCCGATATCTTTTTGNCCTCCTTGTTTGTATTTATGGTGNGCAGCGTAACCTTTTTCAGCAATTTCATTCATTCGTTCTGATCTAATTTGTACTTCTACCCATTTATTATCAGGTCCCATCACTGTAATNTGTAGGGCCTCATAACCGTTAGATTTAGGCGAAGTTATCCAGTCTCTTAAACGAGTTGGGTTAGGAACAAAATGATCGGTTACGATGGAGTAAATTTTCCANGCTAAAAATTTTTCATTCCTGTGAGTACTATTGTAAACNACACGAATAGCGAATTTATCAAAAACTTTTTCAAAGGGAATATTTTGCCTAGTCATTTTTCGATTAATGGAAAAAATAGACTTACTTCTTCCTTTAATTGAGTATTCCAAAGCCTCTTCTGCTAATGCATTTTTTATGATTTTTGAGAAAGATTTAATGTATGAACTTTGTTCTTCTTTACTTTCTTCAATATTGTTTTTAATTGACTCGAATCGATCGGGTTCAGTATATTTAAAACTCAAATCTTCCAATTCAGTTTTAATATTGTATAAACCGATTCTATGTGCTAGAGGTGCATAAATATATAGTGTTTCAGAGGATATTTTAAGTTGTTTTTCCTCAGTCATTGCATCCAAGGTTTGCATGTTGTGAAGTCGATCAGCAATCTTTATTATGATTACCCTTATATCNTCATTAAGCGTAAGAAGCAGTTTTTTGAAGTTTTCAGCTTGAAGTGAAATATCACTTTCTATACTTAGCCTTGATATTTTGGTTAGACCTTCAACAATTTTGGCAACACCAGTTCCAAAAAGTTTCTCTAATTCTTTAAATTTAAGATCAGTATCTTCTAGTACATCGTGCAATAAAGCCGATGCAATTGAGGTTGCATCCAAACCTATTTCATGGGCCACAATTTTAGCAACATTAATGGGGTGAAGGACATAAGGTTCTCCTGTTTTTCTTCTTTGATTTCTGTGNGCATGAACAGCCGTATCAAANGCGGAGCGAATTAANTTTTTATCACCATCAGAAAGAGTTTGATAACTGATTTGCAAAAGTTCTTTATACTGTTTTGCGATCTGTTTGTTCTCTATTTCATCACTTACAATCATACGCTAATAAAGGTACTGGAAACTTTTAATTCCTCAAAATCAATATTCTATACAATGATATATCAAAACCCCAGCCGAAACTGATAAATTTAGAGAGTCGATTGGGAATTTAACAGGAATTTGTACCACTTGACTAGCTTTTTTAATCCAAACATGATTTAATCCTTTTTCCTCTGAGCCGAAAACTAACGCAAAAGGCTTTTCATATTTTATTCTTTTGTAGTGCTTAGCCTTATTAAGTATGGCTGTGACTATTATATTAAAACTATTTTTTTTTAAAAAGGAAATGACATTATCGGAAGTTGCCATGGCTACAGGAATAGAAAATACTCCCCCNAGGCTATTTCGAATAATATGCGGATGATATAGATCAGTTTTTGGATTNGCTATGATTACTGCATCCATTCCTGCAGCGGCAGCNGTTCTTAATAANGCACCAATATTTCCCGGTTTTTCCGGTGATTCNAATACCATTATCCTACTTTCTAGATTGATTTTTAATTGTTCCAAATCGTGATTTATTGTTTTCACAATCGCCAAAACTTCCTCAGATCCCGATCTTACACTTATTCGGTCAAAGAGTTTTGCAGAAACCTCGTAGCAAGCGTCTAAATCTTTATCAATTAAATCAATTACAGTNTTTTCTCTGTACAAAATAGTTTCCAAAGAATACCCCATTTCCAATGCTCTAGATAATTCCCGGTTACCTTCAATAACAAAGCATCGTTGTTTTTTTCGTTCTCTTGACTTAGATTGAAGAACAGTCAANCGCTTGATAATTTTATTGCTACTGCTACTTATAAATTTCAATGGAGAAGTTTTTCCAAATATAAAGGGTTTAATGCAATAGTTTTGACTAAAACTCCCCTATATTTTTGTGATAGTTGATCACTAGCCCTACCATTTCATTATAACTTTTTAAACCGCTTGATTCTCCATTAGCTTTTAAATAAGTATCATAAGTTTTTTCGAAGATCATTTCAAAAGGATTTTCATANTTTTTCCAAAAATCAGATGTTTCCTTTAAATTATTTAAAACACCAGAGTTAATTTTCTCTGCTAAATCNTTGGCTTTTCTTCGATCAATAGCATAAAGTTCTGAAAAAAAGTATCTGAGTGCAAAACTATATCCTGCATAGCGTATGTAAGGGTCATCATTTTTTATAGCAGATTGATAAGCTATAAAATTAGCTTCTTTTTCGGATGCATAGCCCATTTGATGAGCAGTTTCATGAAGTATGGTAGTAACTAAATTAAGTGTTGGTATTTTTGAATTAATTTGTGATTCAAGAGTAAAAGGATTCAGATATCCAGCATAACCCATGTAACAAAGGGGGGTACTAAATAAAGATCGTTTTACATTCGATAGTCCAATGGTTAGATCTGGATTTTTAGGGTGATAAACAGTAGTGGATTTCAAAAAAAAGGATTTTGATTTAGTAGGAGATACAGGAAGACTGTCTACTTTAACCAATTCTTGCTGCAATTGATTAACATTTACTATTAATTGGTTTATTCCTGATATCAGCTCTTTTTGATTATAATTAGTTGATATTCCTAGTTGATCACTTAATGCTAGTCTGTGATAATTCAAGCCCCAACTCAAATGAAAGATCCACAAAACAAGAATTAAAACTGCTCCTAAGTCATAGAAAAANGAAAAGGGTTTTATATACCAATATTGACTNTTTTTTAACACTTGATTAATTATCAATAGGACAATAATTAAGTAAAGTATATCACCTAATGAAAAAGGAAATTTATCAAAAAAAAACTCGTGAATTTCAAACAACCAAGGATAAACTAATTCACTGTAATATCTTTCGGTAAAAGAAGGGTTTTTTTTTGCGAACCTAACCAAAAAAANCAATGGAAGCNATGATATCCAAATGGTTAAGTTTACATTTTTTAGCATTTTNACTTCCCNTAATCGNGGGAATATTTTTGATTATTTCACTAGAGAAATTACTTCAATCTCGAATATTAGATCTGAGCGTGCTGGTATCATTTGGTTACCCTCCTCACCATAAGCTAAGTTGTAAGGTAAAAAAAGTGTCGCTTTATCGCCTACGTTTAATAGCCTNACTCCCTCTTTAAAACCTTCAATCATAGCTGCTTCTTTGTTAACATCCGCAGTAATTGGCTTATAAGCATTTGCAGCGAGTCTGTTAGGATCAACTCTNTCGTATGATTCTGCAATATTCAAGATACTTGTATCCAAAAGTACACCATCTGTGAAATAGACAGAATAATTTACATTAGTTACATTGGTATTAGTAACACTTGGTCCGTTTCCTTTTTCGGAAATAAAATACTCTAATCCAGAAGCTGTTTTTGTAGCTTGAGATTTTTGAATTGCAAACACCTCGAGTGTTTTTTTGATAACTAAAGCAGTGCGCTCTGCAGCTTTTTTTGCAAAATTTTCTTTTTCTTCAAAATGATTTGAGAAAACTTTTGACGCATCAAATTTTATTGCCTTACTACCTTTTCGAATAATATCAATTTTGAAAATTGTGTCGTTTTGAGCGATACTATCAACAACTGCCTGGCCATTTGTTACTTTACCAAAAACAGTGTGTTTTCCGTCAAGCCAAGGCGTTTCTTTGTGTGTTATAAAAAACTGACTTCCATTTGTTCCAGGTCCAGCATTTGCCATTGAAAGTATCCCTGGGCCATTATGTGTTAGATCAGTAAATTCATCACCAAATTTATAGCCTGGACCTCCTGAGCCAGTGGCGGTAGGATCACCTCCCTGAATCATGAAATCATTTATAACCCTGTGAAAAATTAATCCATCATAATATTTTTTTCCACTAAACTCCTCTGCTACTTTTTTATTTTCTCCCTCAGCTAGTGACACAAAATTGGCCACAGTTACTGGTGTTTTTTCCATTTCTAAGCGCAAAATAATTTCTCCTTTACTGGTATGTAAATTGGCATATAAACCTTTATCTAGATTTGGGTGTTGATCTGAACATCCAAGAATTAAAGCAGATAAAAGCAGAATAAAAATTGTGGTTTTTTTCATTTTAGCGGTAATTTTTTTTTTCGATTTTTAGCATTTCAATTGTAAATCTGAGAGGTTGATTGATTCCAATTTTTTCACCATCTCCCTGATAACCATAACAAAGGTAGGAAGGAAAAAGAAATACAGCAACATCTCCACCAGTCAAGTATTTGACTCCTTCTCTCAGAGCAGGAATTAAATCTTCTTGATCTACATGGAATGAAACTATACCCAACTTTTCTTCGTCGTAAAGTAAATTTTGATTAAGATCTTCAATTCGATATTTAAAAGTAACACGATCTCCTTTGATTGGCCTTACAGCTGGACTTCTCCCTTTTTTTTTGTAAGCATACCAAAACCCTTTAGAGCTAGAATTGAATTTGAGATTTGTATCCTTCTTAATCGCTTGTTTGAAGAGATTCTGTTCAATATTTATTTTACTTTTATTTCGTTTTGCTGACTCTTTGAGGAAAATCTGCTTTTGCTTATTAATAGGTCTTCTCGGCTCTGATTCTTGACAACAAGAAACCATTGAAATTATTAATAATAAAATAATCTTAAGCATTAAGCTATATCTTTATTTTTTCTACTGCAGATAGAAATTTAGATTCAGTTTCTTTTAATGAAAAGTGAGAAATACCCCCAGCTGCATTAACGTGTCCTCCACCGTTGAAATATTTTTTAGCAAACTGATTAACGTCGAAGCTACCTTTAGACCTAAAGGACATTTTGATGATTTTATCTTGTTCATTTTCTATCATAATAACGGTGAATAAAATGCCTTTTAAATTTAGACCATAATTCACAAACCCTTCAGTATCCCCTTTTTTAAAATTATTTTGATTTAGCTCCTCTTGAGAAAGTGTTATATAGACTACCGGTAATGAATCGATTTTTTTAAGATTGCTCAAAGCTGTTCCTAAAAGTTGCATTCGATCTAAAGTATAACTATCATAAATACGTTGATGGACTTCACTGTTATTAGCCCCTTTTTCAATGAGATTTGAAATAATCTTGTGAGTTTTACCAGTAGTAGAGGGAAATCTAAAAGACCCGGAGTCGGTCATAATACCAGTATATAAACAAGTTGCTATTTTTTCGTCAATAAGATTTTTATTCAACTCATAGAGCAGGTTAAAAATCATTTCACAGGTTGACCCTATTGATGGCTCTGAGTAGATGATTTGAGCATACTTAGATGGGTTTTCATGATGATCTATCATGATTTTAATAGCTTTACTTTTTTCAACTAAGGGTTCTAATTCGTCTATTCTGGATAAATTATTGAAGTCTAGAGTAAAAATTAAATCAGCAGATTCAATTAGCNCTTTTGATCTTTTTTCNTTATGTGTAAATTTTATTATTTCTTCTTGACCAGGCATCCATTTTAAAAAATCTGGATAATCGTTGGGAGATATAATGTGTGATTTGTGGCCAATTTTATTTAAGAAAAAATTAAGCGACAATGTACTTCCAAGTGCATCACCATCCGGATTTTTGTGAGGAATTATAATAATTTTTTTGGAGTTGCTTAAAACTTCATCAAATGCTATTATCAATTCTTTTTTCATTAATCCAAATATACCAAATTTTAGACCTTATACATTGTCACTTCCAGATGAATTAAGAATTTAATAGAGTTGAAAATGCAAGCGATTACATTTTTTTTAAATTTACACCAAAAAATAAACAATGGCTTTAAACCGGACATTTATAATGATTAAACCCGATGCAGTTAAAAATGGTTATGTAGGTGCTATTTTAAACAAAATTAACGTCTCTGGTTTTAAAATCGTTTCTTTGAAGATGACTCAGTTTTCAAAAAGAGATGCAGAACTTTTTTACTCAATCCATAAAAATCGACCTTTTTTTAATGACTTAGTAGTCTTCATGTCAAGCGGACCAATTGTGGCAGCGGTATTAGAGAAAGAAAATGCTGTTGCCGATTTTAGAACGCTTTTAGGTTCTACTAATCCTGAGGAAGCTGCAGAAGGAACAATCAGAAAACTTTATGCTAACTCCGTTGGAGAAAACGCAGTTCATGGGTCTGACAGTGACGAAAACTCAGCTATTGAAACCCAATTTCATTTCTCNGAAAGAGAAATTTTTAGCGGAATATAATTTTTTCAATTAAAGTAATACCTGTTTCTTCATTGATCATTTTAATAATCTTATCCTTTCCATAGGTTAANTCCTCCCTTAACGGAGCACTTGTAAGATAGATTATAAGTGTTTTATTTTTGACTATTATTTTACCAGTGTAGCTATTAATATTCTCTCCCATCAATTTAGACCATAGCTGNNCCACTTTTGCATTAGTTAAACCAGTTTTCAATGCTTTTGAATGGACGATGTCGTANAAAACTTTACCTATAATTTGAGGTTCGAACTTCTTTTTTGGGGACTTCATAATTAAAAATTTTTAATAAATCTGACATAATGATATCTTTTTTCTTGGTGTTCCAAAACTAATACCGATTTATCTAGTTTAATAATCTTTTCCCTCCATTGATCCCATTGGGTTTCAAATTGTATAGAGTAATCTTTCCCGTCATAAACTATTGTAAATGGATTTTGATCTTCAGTAATTTGAAAATTATTGTTAATTAATGGNTTAACCTTTTTTCTCACNCCATTATTTTTTTCCAATGCATAATAATCTAAAAGTTTAGTCATTCCTTTAGGGCGAAAGGTTTCCTTTTTTTGGGTAATAAAATCAATCCTCCAATAGCCAGAAAGTAAATCAAGNTCAGATTTTACNANCCTTTTATGGCACNCTATGTTAAGAAAAAATATAATTAANATAGTNAAATAATTAATTTTCATCTAATTCAGATTAAAAATTTCATATTTTGANGATGAAGCTGTCAATGCGTTTTTTAATCTATCCTCNTGGGTGTCCGAGATAAAAATTTGACCAATAGTTTCATTTTCAAACAATTTAATGGTTTGAGTTACTCTATTTTGATCCAATTTATCAAAAATATCATCCAGCAAAACAATTGGATTAACCTCCGCAATTTTTTTTATAAAGTCAAATTGAGCTAATTTTAGGGCAATCAGGAAGCTTTTTTGCTGCCCTTGACTACCAAATTTTTTAATAGGTACTTCTGTAATCTTAAAATCTAAATCATCCTTGTGTATCCCTACACTAGTAAATTGAAGTACTTTATCCCTTTCTAAATTTTGGTATAGTAATTTTTCCATATCACTTTCATTCAAGTCTGAGTTATAGTGAATGTTAACTGATTCTGCATTTGCGCTAATGCTATCATAACGCTGTTTAAAAACTGGAATAAAGGATTCCATAAAAGCTATCCTTTTTTTATGAATTTGTCCAGAAAGCTCGATCATTTGGTGATTGTAAATTTCTAGATTATCTTTATTGAATGTTCGATTTATCGCAAAATACTTTAGAAGTGCATTTCGTTGAGCTAATGTTTTATTATAGTCCAAAAGGTTTTTGAGGTAATATTTATCTGTTTGTCCAATGACTCCGTCAATGAACTTTCTTCTAATACTACTACCCTCAATTATTAAGTTTCGATCAGCCGGAGAAATTATTACTAAAGGAATTAACCCAATATGATCAGCAATTCTTTCATAACGTTTACCATTCCGTTTTATAACCTTTTTTTGTCCCCTTTTCAGGCTGCAATTTACTTTTTCCACTTTATTATCAATTTCAAATCTCCCCTCAACTACAAAAAAATCTTTTTCAAACTGTATGTTTTGTTGGCCTGATGGGTTAAAATAACTTTTAGCAAAAGCCAAGTGATAGATACTATCTAAAACATTCGATTTTCCGATCCCATTATTTCCAATAAAACAATTAATGGGAGCTTCAAAATCGAATTTAAAAGCTTCAATATTTTTGTAATTAATAAGGGATAATCTTTTAAGGAACATTAACACAAATATAATTCTCCGGGGAAAGTTAAAATAAATTTGGGCTTATAACAGCGATTGTCTTTCATTATTTATTCAGTTTTTGGTATTGGTCCAAAAAAGATTAATTTTGAGGACTTAAAAAAAACAGATGTCAACCTATAAAAAGAGAGGTCAAAAAAAATCCATATCTCCTATTTCGGTAAGTCAAGTAGGTCAGGAAAGTACTACTGCTGATGTATTTAACACTCTAGATACTTCAGCCACCAAAACTGAACAATTGGTTTCCAAATATCAGAATTTGATCATAATCGCTATTGTTGTTATTGCATTATCTGTTCTTTCTTATTTGGGATATAGAAATTATATTTACGAACCAAAAAAAATTGAAGCAGTTGGTGAATTAAGTCAAGCTCAGTATTACTTTGAGTTGGCAGTTAATAGCGACGAATCTGATTCTCTTTTCTTACGTGCATTGAACGGAGGGGAGGGTAAATACGGCTTTCTAGATATAATAGAAAATTATGCTGGAACACCAGCTGGAATGTTGGCTAACTACAGCGCAGGAATGTCCTATCTTAACCTAAAAGATTATGTAAATGCTATTGATTATCTAGATAAATTCAAATCTAATGATGTAATATTAGACGCTCTAGCTAAAGGAGCTATTGGTGATGCATTTGCCCAAATAGGACAGCCAGATGATGCCTATGACTATTACGTTGCTGCTATCGAAGCGAGTAATAACCTTTTCAGTGCCCCTAAATACCTCTATAAAGCTGGAATGTTAGGATCTAATCTGGGTAAAAATACTGTGGCTTTAAATTATTTTAAGCGTATTAAATCCGATTATCCTGATTCTGCCGAAGCAAAACTTGTAGAGGTTCAAATCGGTCGATTAGAAAACCTTAAATAATGGTTTCTGCCAATAATAATCTTTCTGAATACGATCACTCAAAAGCTCCTGGGGGAAAGTCAATTCGTATTGCCTTAGTCGTTTCAGAATGGAACCAAACTATTACTGATAACCTCTATCAAGGCGCAAGAAAAACATTACTCGATCATAATGTATTAGCTAAAAATATTGTAAAATTCGATGTACCAGGGAGCTTTGAACTTATTTACGCTGCAAGTAGATTTCAGACGCAAAAATTTGATGCAATTATTGTAATTGGATGTATTATTCAAGGGGAAACAAGACACTTTGAGTTTATATCAAATGCTGTTGCCCAAGGTATTAAAGACCTAAACCTCAAAGGAAAGTCTCCTGTAATTTTTTGTGTTTTAACAGATGATAATATTGACCAATCACAGGCTCGTAGTGGAGGGGAATTGGGCAATAAAGGAGTAGAAGCAGCAGTTACAGCACTGAGAATGATTTCACTCTAGAGCTTTTTATTTCAATTTATTAATTTTAACTGCGATTGTAGTTTAAGTTCCTTTGGTTAAATTTGATAAAGAATTTTTAAGTCGAATTACAACTTGTTTATTAATCATGAAAGTCAGCCTTTTTAAACTCAAAAAAAACCGAAGGTTTAATTATACTCCCCGATACTTTAAAGGTAAAGATCATGGCAATCTTTATGATTTTGATTCAAAGTTTTCTAAATATAGATCTACATTTAATAAAAATGATTTAGGTCATCAATGGAAAGAGGCAAGATTGAATATGAGAACTCGAAGTAACCGGTTGCTTTCTGTGAGATTATTGATCATAATTACTGCCTTATTACTAGTATTTCTATATGTAATTGACTTTGATTTATCCATTTTTACTGATTTGAATTAATGGCTGATATTATTTCACTTTTACCGGATCATGTTGCGAATCAAATAGCCGCGGGGGAGGTGATTCAAAGACCGGCATCAGTTGTTAAAGAATTACTTGAAAATGCTGTAGACGCTGGTGCAAATGAAATTCAGCTATTGATTAAAGAAGCTGGGAAGACAATGATTCAGGTAATTGATAATGGGATTGGGATGACAATTACCGATGTTCGTTTGGCTTTTGAACGGCACGCCACTTCAAAGATTAAATCCGCAGATGATCTTTTCTCAATAAATTCAAAAGGTTTTAGGGGAGAGGCACTTTCCTCGATTGCTGCCATTGCAAATATTGAGATTCATACTAAAACTGAAGAAGACGATATAGGTACTTGTCTTAAGATATCTGGAAGCAAATTCGGTAAGCAGGAAGTTTCGGTTGTCCCAAATGGAACATCTATTGCAGTAAAAAATCTTTTTTTTAACGTTCCAGCAAGAAGAAATTTCCTCAAGTCGGATAAAGTTGAATTAAGTCATATTATTGATGAATTTTACCGTGTTATACTTTCTCATCCTGAGATTAAGTTTACTTTCTATCAAAATGGGGCTGAGTTGTTTTCCCTTGCTGAAAGTAATTTCAGAAAAAGAATTGCCAATATTTTTGGAAATAAAATTGAAGAAAAATTAATTCCTGTTGAGGAAATGACTTCCGTTGCAGGTATCGAAGGTTTTGTTGTTAAACCCGAATACGCAAAAAAATCAAGAGGTCAGCAGTTTTTCTTTGTCAATAGAAGATTTATTAAAAGTCCCTTCTTACATCACGCAATATGTAATGCCTTCGAGGGTTTGATAAGGGATCGATATCACCCTGGTTATTTCTTACATATTCAGATTGATCCCAAGACTATAGATATTAATATACACCCTACAAAAACTGAAATTAAATTTGAGGAAGAGCAAAACATCTATGTTATAATTAAGTCGATGGTAAAACACAGTTTAGGAATGTTTCAGGTATCTCCATTATTGGATTTTGATCGAGATCCCACACTTGATACTCCATATTCATTAGGACAAAATAGTCCGACTAAAATTCCTTCAGTTGAAATTGACTCTAGCTTTAATCCATTTCAGCAACTTGATTTAGTTCGAACCAAGGCATCCAAAGATACATGGGAAAACTTGTATTCAGGATTAAATATTTCTGCATCCCAGATAGATTCAGAGGAAGAGCTAAAAATAGCTATTAAACAAACACCAAAGGTTTTTCAGTTATTCAAAAAATATATCGTTACAACTACCCGCTCGGGTTTACTATTAATTAATCAGCACCGGGCCCACCAAAGAGTCCTTTATGAGGCTTTTTTAACTAGTATTTCGAAAAAAAAGATTAATAGTCAACAGCTTATGTTTCCTAAAGAGTTAGAATTATCTAATAAGCAATTGGCTATATTTGACGATTTTGATGATAACCTTAAAGCAATGGGCTTTATATCAAAGAGGTATAATAATAAATTGACGATTACAGGAGTACCTGCTATTTGTGAAGACCGTCAAGTGAAAGATTTGTTTGAGGAAATTCTCGCCGCTTCGGATACACCAGAACAGCTTGAAAGTTTTAGTCAAGCTGATTATATTGCAAAACTGATGTCAAGGTCACTTGCTATAGCTGGGAATAAATCTCTTGCTATTATTGAACAACAGGCAATGGTTGACGATCTTTTTGCTTGTAAAGAGCCACTGACCTGCCCTTTTAATCGTAAGATTTTTATTACTTTAGATAAAGAAGAATTAGATAAGAAATTAAATTGATGCGTAACATCACTGAAACAGTAAAGCATTTACTGATCATTAATGGTATTTTTTTCTTAGCCACACTTACCTTAGGTAATCAAGTATACGATTGGTTTGCATTACATTATCCAACTAACCCAAAGTTTGAATATTGGCAACCATTAACTCACATGTTTATGCATGGGGATTTTTCCCATATTTTTTTCAACATGTTCGGATTATATATGTTTGGAACCCCATTAGAACAAATGTGGGGAAAGCAGAAATTCATATTTTTTTATATTTCAACAGGGCTTGGCGCCGCTTCACTGCAATTATTGCTGTATTACTATCAAATAGGTATGGTCAATTCCTCACTAATGGAATTTGGTTTATCAGGCTATGATATTGGTCAATTTTATGAAACTGCACAACTGCCTACTCAAGCAATAGACCGGGTTGGGGAGCAAAGCCTTTCGGGAGCTTTCAATGCCTACCGCTCTGTTATGGTTGGTGCCTCGGGTGCTCTTTATGGTGTTTTGGTAGGCTTTGCAATGTTGTTTCCAAATGCTCAACTAATGTTATTATTTCCACCTATACCTGTAAAAGCAAAAATATTGGTTCCNATTTTGATACTGGCTGATCTTTTCTTNGGTTTTTCTTCATATTCTATTGGACCTATTGCTCATTTTGCTCATGTAGGTGGTGCACTTACGGGACTTNTAATGATGTGGTACTGGAAAAAGCAGCAGTTTAAAAACAACCGTTGGGATTTATGAATTTATTGGATAACCTGAGATACAGAATCGCTACTTTTTCCATTGCGGAAAAGATAATTTTGATTAACGTTTTGTGTTTTGTTCTACCAATGCTGCTTAACACAATATTTTTCTTGCTAAAAATACCTTCAGGAGTTTACATGAATTGGCTTCAACTCTCCCCTAAATTCGACACTTTTATTACAAGACCTTGGACCTTAATTTCATATAGTTTTATACACAGTGGTTTTTTTCATCTTTTATGGAACATGTTACTACTTTTTTATTCAGGCAGATTATTACTCAACCTATTTTCTGACAAAATTTTTATTAATAATTATTTTTTAGGAGTGATTGCTGGCGGGATAATTTTTGTTTTGAGTTATTCACTTTTTCCAGTTTTCAANGGAACTTATCCTCCTATGATAGGTGCATCTGCTGGTGTGATGTCAGTATTTATATTTATTTGCACTTATACCCCAGAGCAGGAAATTAGAGTTTTATTTTTTAACGTTAAACTAAAATATATTGGGATAGTATTTTTCTTTTTTGATGTCATTCAAATACCCTATGGGAATGCTGGTGGTCATTTGGCTCATATTGGCGGTGCATTATTAGGTTTTTCATATGCCAGACAATTGGTCAATGGCCGAGATATCGGAAGTGGATTTGAGCAGGTTTGGCAATACTTATTTATAAAAAAGCAACTCAAAACAGTTTATAAATCTCCTAACAAAGAACGCTTTAATAAAGCCAATAAAAATGGTGATAACAGTCAGATAAAAATTGATGCTATTTTAGATAAGATTAGTAAGTCAGGATACGATAGCCTTTCCAAAGAGGAAAAAGATTATCTTTTTGAAGCTGGAAAAAAATGATAATTGGGTTTNATTTGTATTTAATTACTGAAGCATGAAATTAAATTTTATTAGTAAATCCTTAATGTTGATTAACTTGACATTATTGATTCTCCAGCTTTTTCTGATGGGAACATTTGGGGGGTTTTATTATTATCCCTTCTTAAATCTGATGGTCCCTTTTCTTGTAATGATTAATTGCCTTTTTTTTATTTTTTGGATTCTTAAGTTTAAATGGCCATTCGTAATGTTTATTTTTTCTTTTTTAATTGGTTACTCAGATTGGGAACGNCTTTATAAGCTCCCCAATAATGCAATTCCTGTTGCCAAAGGACTTAAATTGATGAGTTTTAATGTCAGATTATTCAATAGCTATAATTGGATAGATGAAAAAAATATTCCTCAATCCATTTTATCTTTTGTAAATCAGGAGAGTCCCGATATTTTATGTTTACAAGAATTCTCAAAAGAATTCAGTCCATCCTTTAAAAANTATCCCTACAATTACATTCAGTCTTCAACCAAAAATGGTCAAAATGGGCTTAGTATTATGTCCAAATACCCGCTTTTTAACAAAGGCTTTATTCCATTTGAAAACTCAAATAACAGTGCAGTATACGCTGAAATATATTACAAAAGTGATACGCTACGAATTTATAACATTCATTTAGAGTCATTGAGAATTAATCTTAAGGATACTCTTTTTACTAAAGGAAACTCTCAGAAATTTATTAATCGTTTAACTGATGTAATTAAAAAGCAAGAAGTTCAAATGGATGAATTTCAAAAGATTGATCAAAACAATTTACATCCATCTGTAATATGTACTGATTTGAACAACAATGCTTTTTCTAAGATTTATAAGGGAGTTAAAAATAATAGGATAGATGCCTTTTCGCATGCAGGGNATGGATTGGGTGGTACTTATAACTTTGCCTATTTTCCTTTTCGAATTGATTTTATTTTTGTTGATCCTAAAATGGAGATAATCGATTTTAAGACCCATAGTGTTAATCTTTCTGATCACAAGCCAGTGAGCNCAGCTTTAAGATGGAGGTGATTATTAAAATCGAAGTTTCTTTAGATAATTATGGCTATCAGGTCCCACATTAAAAATCAAATCCAAAATACTCAAATTGTTTATAAACCCAAATTTTGAATTAAATACCTGATGATATTCCGGTGTTCTATAAACTTTTTTTGGTTTGGCATTAAGTAATTCAGAAAATTCTTCGACCTCATTCATTTTTTTAAATTGTACATCTATGTCTAGCAATGAAAATATTTTTTTAATTAAAGCAATGTTAAAATCCATTAATTTCTCTTGCCTTTTGTGAAAAAAAGGATATAAATCNTCTCCGTAAAATTCAAAAAATGGAGACGAACTATACGAGGATAATAAGGATTTCCAGTGATCTTTTTGCCAAGAAGAGTTCCCATGGATTTCAACTTCGCTATCTAGTTGATATTTTTGAGTTTTATTATGCACAATAGGTATTGTAAGTTTTAATTTACCATTTGCACCATAAATTTCAGTTCGATTGCGATATGTTTGTTTTTGATAATGATTATTTAGAATAAATGTAATCTCTTTTTGCGCAACAATCCATGCCATATACTTGATTGAAGGGAGATATGCAGGACAGACTCCAGCATTCATTAGCTTACTTTTTTCTTTCTTCTTTTTCGGATAAATATGTAACCTTGCCAAATGATAATAAATATTAAGAAATATGGGAAGTATGAAACACGTTTTCCTTCNCCACCTACAGTACTAAAAACCCTATCCCACCTAATTTTCCAATTGCTTATCCCATCATTGATTCCATCAATACTAAACCAAATAAATACGGGTTTTCCAACAATATGATCCTCAGGTACAAACCCCCAAAAACGGCTGTCTTCCGATCGATGTCGGTTGTCACCCATCATCCAAAAGTANTCTTGTAGAAAGGTGTATTGAGTTACTTTCTTATCATTTATGAAAATATCATTTCCAATAGTTTTAAGACTATTATTTTCATAATCTACAATGATTTTTTTNTAGAGTGGTAAATTAGATAAATTTATTGTTATGGTTTGACCTCTAGCGGGAATTTGAATGGGTCCAAAATTATCTTGATTCCAATCAAAAGGAATTTTATTTGGAAAGAAGCTGGTGTTAGGGGTTTTTATTTTTTGATTTCTTTGAACTAAACTATCAATCCATGNCTGTTTTTCTATTNCTACTGCTTCATCAACTGTCAGATTAATTTCTTTGGACTTTTCCAACACTTCACTTATCCCAAGNCCTAAAGACCTGACTAGAGTAATAGGGATACCACTTTCTCGGGTGATAACTTCAAAATTATCTGCGCTATTACCACTTGTTCCTAAAATGTAGGGGGCAAGTTTAGCGTAGCTATTTTGAGTAATATTTTCTATGCGAAATCTTCGGTAGAAATCTTTTATNCCTAATTGAGAAAGTTTTCTGGAAGAAATGCCTTTTTCATTGTAAGCGGTAAAACTGTGTTGAACCCTTGCGCGATCTGGCAGTACGTTTTTTTCCCCATCTATATAAACAAACCCTTTTTTTATTTCAAGATTATCTCCTGGTAAACCAACACACCTTTTAACATAATTTGATTTTTTATCCGTTGGTTTTTTTACGGCTGCTTCTTTTACAAAAAACTGTCTTACTGTATCCGCTGGCCAATTAAATACAACAATATCGTTTCTCTTGATTTTTTGAAACTTAGGAAAGCGCATGTAGGGTAACTGAGGTTTCTTTAAATATGACCTATTTTTAATTAATGGTAGTGTGTCATGAACCATTGGAAAAGCAATAGTAGTTGAAGGAACTCTAGCTCCGTAATGGAATTTACTAACAAACAGAAAATCACCAATCAATAATGATTTCTCTAGTGAACCAGTGGGAATTATGTAGGGTTGAAAAAAATAATTGTGAACAAAAGTTGCAGCAACAACAGCAAATATAATAGAACCAATCCATTCATTAAAAGCTGAACGAGTGATCATTGATTTATCTGCAATATATTTTGGATTTTTTTGGTAGTTGACGGTATAAATAAATAAACCTAAAGATAAAACAGCTATAACNCCATGNANAGGACTGTTTTTCCCAAAGTGTTTTACANTATCTACCCAGAGGACCATAAACATCATAAGGTTTATTACTGGGAGGAACAAAAGTAAGACCCACCATTTTGGACGGTGTAATATTTTTAATAATACAATTGCGTTATAGACCGGTACAATCGCTTTCCAAGGATTCTCACCAGCTGCTCTATAGAGTTTCCACGTTCCTAGGAAATGAATTACTTGAATAAAAAGAAAAAATAAAAGCCACTGAAATCCATCCATATTAATTAAATATTTAAAACATCATCCATTTTAAAAATCCCTTTCTTTCCAACTATCCATTCAGAGGCGATTATAGCTCCTAAGGCAAATCCTTTTCTGCTAAATGCCTCGTGCTTAATAGTGATTGCATCAATATCAGATTTATATTGAATAGAGTGAATTCCAGGTACTTCACCTTCTCTAATTGATTTAATTTCTAATTCATCTATACCTGCGTCTTGCTGACACCATTGGCTCANACTCGAGTTTTCAAGAATACCCTCTGCAAGTGTTATAGCTGTTCCACTTGGCTCATCTAATTTGTGAACATGATGTATTTCCTCCATGGAAGGTTTATATCCTGCCTGNCTCTGAATCATTTTTGCCAAAGTTTTATTGAGCTTAAAAAAAAGGTTTACCCCTATACTGAAGTTAGAAGCGTATAAAAAAGCAGTATCATTATATGATGCAATTTGGGTAACTTTTTTATAATGCTCCAACCAACCTGTTGTTCCACATACGACAGGNATTTTACTTTCTAATGCAATAGTTATATTGTTAACTGCTGCGGCAGGTATACTAAAATTGATAGCAACATCAGCTTGATTAATATTTCCCTGATTATAACCTTTGTCTATTTTAGAGACTATTTCGTGACCCCTTTTTAAAGCAATTTTTTCAATTGCCTTTCCCATTCGACCATACCCTAATAGTGATATTTTCATTTAAAAACGTTTAAAGCTTTACTAAAACTTTCAATCCAACACTGGTTTCTGAGCTCAAAAAATCGGAGTTTAATTGAGGTTTTATACTTAAATTATCTTTCACATTAAACTGCATTAAGTGTGCGCTTACATTAGCATCTAAAATATTTAACATATATGTCCCTAATATAAACAGAAATGACATATCTCTATAATTTTTGTGAAACTTCATACCTTCAATTAGTTTATTTTTATCGGGGATGAGTTCGATAAACTCGTCATCCATATATCCAGCATTTCTTCTTTTGTAAGCTGTTCTGTAACGACTTAATTCATCTTGATTATAAACATAGCCATATACTGAACCCCCGATAGCAGCGAATACTAAAGGTACTTTCCATACTTTTCCAATATATATTTGCCCTAAACCTGGAAGAATTGCTGAGTAAAATGCTGCTTTGGATGGGGTTAGAGGATCCTCAATCAGTCGCTGTTTTCGGCTTATTGGGGTCTCTTTTGGGAGCTCTTGAGCTAAAAGTTGCAGGTTGACAATAAATAAAAACAAGATAAAGACCCTAGTCTTCACGTTTAATTTTTTTAATTAAATCTTTTAAANTTTTATGCGANCTAAAAGGAATTTGAATTAAGCCTTTACCATTTTCATTTCCCTTAACGGTTACTTTAGAGTTTAAATGCCTTTTAAGTTCATTTTCCGTATCGGTATAAATTTCATAAGTTTTTAACTTTTTTTTCTTGTTTCCTAAACCTGAATTAAATCTTTGAACCAAATTTTCAGTATTCCTTACAGAAAGTCCTTGAGCAATGATTTTTTCATAAATCTCCAATTGCTTTTCCTGCTCTTCAATATTAATTAATGCTCTTCCGTGACCCATTGATAAAAATCCATCTCTAATTCCCGACTGAATTATAGGGTCTAATTTTAGTAACCTGATGTAATTTGCGACGGTAGATCTCTTTTTACCGACTCTTTGACTAAGTTGTTTTTGGGTAAGCTTTATTTCTTCTACTAGCCTCTGATAGCAAAGTCCTATTTCGATTGGGTCAAGATCTCTTCTCTGAATATTTTCAACCAAAGCCATCTCAAGAATCTCTTGGTCATTAGCAATCCTAACATAGGCAGGAATATTTTTAAATTTTAAAGATTTGGCGGCTCTTAATCGCCGTTCACCGGATACCAATTGATATTTATTATTATCTAATTTTCTTACTGTGATGGGCTGAATAATACCAAGAGCTTTAATTGATTCGGCTAATTCTAAAACGGCCTCTTGATTAAAATTTGTTCTGGGTTGAAAAGGATTAATTTCAATTTTTTTTAAATCCAAATCGATTATATTGCCTATAACCCCATCTGTATTGGGATCATTTANTAATTTGACATCATTTGAAGGATCATCAAGAAGAGCAGACAAACCTCTACCCAAAGCCTGTTTTTTATTTTTCTTAGCCTTCAACAGTTTGTTTTTTTGTTTTTTTCAAAATTTCATTTGCAAGGGAAAGGTAATTTTTTGCACCTCTACTAGTAGCGTCGTAATCAATAATATTTTCTCCAAAACTAGGAGCTTCACTTAATCGAATATTACGCTGAATTATGGTTCTAAAAACCATCTTTCCAAAGTGTTTTCTGACTTCCTCNACAACTTGATTGGATAATCTCAATCNAGAGTCATACATCGTAAGTAGAAGCCCTTCAATGTCGAGATTTTTATTGTGAATCTTCTGTACACTTTTTATAGTATTTAAAAGCTTGCCTAATCCTTCCAAAGCAAAGTACTCACATTGTATTGGAATCACTAANGAATCTGCTGCAGCAAGAGCATTNAGGGTAATTAATCCCAGTGAAGGAGCACAATCTATTATGATGTAATCATATAAATTGACAACAGGAGCCAAGGCTTTTTTTAACATGTACTCCCTATTTTTTTTATCTACTAATTCAATTTCAATCGCAACTAGATTAATATGAGATGGAACTATATCTAAGTTTGGCGTGCTAGTGTTCAAGATAGTATCATCAGTTTTAGCAGTGTGCTCCAATAGCTGGTAGGTACCTAATTCCTGACTCTTAACATCAATACCTAAGCCAGAAGTTGCGTTGGCTTGTGGATCAGCATCAACTAAAAGAATTTTTTTCTCAAGTATTGCTAATGCTGCGGCCAGATTGACAGCAGTTGTTGTTTTACCAACACCTCCTTTTTGGTTTGCAATTGCTATAGTTTTGGCCTTTACCAANTGAATGAAATTTGCTTAAAAATACAATTAAAATTATGGCCANAAAAATAATACTGAAATTAGATATTTACAACTTATTTTAAATTTTTTAAATCTAAACTATCTTCAAATTCTAGATAAAATATTGTCTCATTTTCTTTTTTGTGACCATAATTTTCNCGTGCAAAATGTTCTAGGCTATCTCTATTACTAAGCTGTTGAAGGCTTCTTTTGTCATGATCAATAATATTAATTAAAGCCTTTTTTTGTTCTTCAAGCTTTTCGATTTCTTGGTTTAATTCACTATGAATTTTAAAGGAATGGGTGTCCAGGAAAGTCATCCAAAACACAAAAAATAAAAAAATTGAAATATATAAATACCGATATACATTTTTTACCGACATACTTGTTTATTAATTATTTCGAAATTTTGGCAACACGCTCCTTTGTAATCATTTCATTTGTCTTATTTCCCCAACTATTTAAGATATAATTCATTACATCAGAAATTTCTTCGTCATCTAGTCCATTATTTAACATAACAGCATTATACTCCTCATCATTTACAATTATAGGTCCAGAAAGACCATATTTTATATTTCTAATACTACGGTCAATGTCATCAAATAAGTAGTCGGAATTAGCTAATGGAGGGTAAATACCCGAGACCCCCTCTCCATTACTGAGATGACACTGAAGACAAAAGTCTTGGTATATTTCTTCTCCATCCGCAATACTTTGTTCAATCGGCTTTTTTTGTTGAAGTGAAATAAATTGTACAATAAGAAATAAAAAATAAGAGCAAATAAATAATTTCATCAATTTTTGATCAACTTAAATATTCCTTTTCCATCCACACTAACGTATAAGTAACCGTCAGGCCCTTCTTTAATATTTCTCAACTTTCCTCCAACATCTTCGAGGATTTTTTCTCTTTTTATCACTTTTCTTTTTTTGACAACTAATCGTTCTAAATAATTAAATTTCATAGAACCAACAAATAAATCTCCCTTCCATTTTTTGTATACCCCTGATGTGGAAAATGCCATACCGCANGGAGCTATTGATGGTACCCAATAATATAATGGTTGTTCCATACCAGGCATTTCCCTTTTGTCAGTTATAGAAGTACCGCTATAATTTATACCATAAGTGATAACTGGCCAACCATAGTTTTTTCCTTTTTCAATGATATTAATTTCATCACCTCCTTTTGGACCGTGTTCATGCTCCCATAACTCCCCCGTTTTGTAATGAAAAATCATGCCCTGTGGATTTCTATGTCCATAAGAGTAAATTGCATCAATTGCACCATTTTTATTAACAAAAGGATTATCTTCAGGAATTGTTCCATCTAGTTTTAATCTGTAAATCTTCCCTCCATCTTTTTCTAAGTTTTGGGGATTCACGTCCCGATTTCCTCTGTCTCCAATACTAAAAAATAAATGTCCATCATTATCAAAAACAATTCTTGATCCAAAATGTTGTCCTTTTTTTGTATTCGGTATTGCTTTATAAAGTAATTCAACATTCTTAAGCTCATAACCTTCAAGTTTAGCTAGATATAATGCTGTATTTCCACCATTATCTCCTTCTATATTGATTGCAGCGGTAAAATAAATTATTCCATTAGATTTAAAATCAGGGTGAATCGCAACATCTAAAAGCCCACCCTGCCCTCTAACATATATCTTGGGAAGACCCGAAATCTTATTCTTAATTCCATTCACAACGCGATATAATACACCCTTTTTTTCTGTGGCTAAAAAATCATTTTCAGAGATAAAATCCATTCCCCAAGGTGATTCAATTCCATCAACTATTAATTCAATTGAGAATTTTGATTGGTCGGGAGTCTCAACTAGTGGAGGGTTTTCTTGAGATATACATGAATTAGTAAATAAAACTGTAATTGATAGAATTAAAAAAAAATAGTTTTTCATTTTATAATAAAAGTTAATTTTTAGTTGCTAATTTGTAAGCCTCAATAGTTGTATAATATTTTGCTTTCATATTTGGAATTTCCCAATCAGGCAATTTTCCTTTTTTAAAATACTTAAGAAAATTATTTGTTACTTGTTCAAAGTGAGCCTCGTGACCAATTTTTAACAGATCTGGGACAAGAATCTTCCAAACTTTATCGGAGATTTTTTCAGCTTTAATCCCGGGAAACTCAACCTGCAACTCTGATATAGATAAATTTAATTTTGATTCAAAGCCCTTGTTATCCTTAGAATTAATATAAAGTGTTGGTTTGAAGTTTTCATCGGCACCTTGTTTAATAATTAAATCACTTTTTGTACCTCTCATAATACTTTGGTGAGTGTCCCCAGTTCCCTCTGGTGCTGTGTAATTCCAAATAACTGAGACTTTAGCATGTTTGCCTTTTATGGTGTAATTCATTTCTCCATTACAATATATATGTAAATCATTTTCTATTTTATCTTTCTCTAAGTAGTTTGGATAAGAATTTAGCCCAGTAATTTTTTTAAATTGATCTTTTGATAGAATGGTTGGCCATCTTTTTGCGCTTAGCATATCAATTTCAGAACTTTTTATAATTTGATTTGGAAAAGCCTCCCATTGTACTAAATCTACTAAATGGGTTGTTACATCAATAATACCCTCACCTTGTTGTTCTGTGTCGAGAAACCAGGCTGGTCTTACCAATGGCTTTCCAGATACATACTTAAATAAGTGGTGAATACTTTCCTTACTGATGGCAGGATTTTCTGGAGTCCCATCTACAAGTTCCCCAAAAACTGATGAAACCATTGAGAAAGCCTTTTGGATTCCTGTATTAACCTCAAAACGTTCCGTCATAATGTCATAAACCAAAACGTTATTCTCTTCAGCAATTCTAAATACTTCCTCTAATTTTTTAAGCCCATCTGGGTCAGTTACCAGAGGCTTATCTGCATAAACATTCAAGCCCGCTTTCACCGCTGCGTATATATAGTCAATTTTCTTTGAATTTTTCCCCGATACAACCATAACATTTCCTGGCTTTTCAGAAATCATTTGCTGAAGATAATTGTCACCTAAATGAGTATTTACTGACCAATTAGTAGGGTTATTTTCCCTACTGTTGTATGCATCAATGCTTTTTAAAAATGTATTTACTTCAGGTCCCTCAGGGGCATAAACATCAACAGTTGAATCAATGTCTTCATAAGAAGTTTTTTGGATAAGAGCTGCATGAAAGTGACCTGGATCTAGCGTCATAAGCTTGACTGTATTTGAATCCTCAGTCGACGTGCAACTCATAATTGTAACAACTGTAAATAGTAAATATAATAGTTTCATTAGTTTTTATTTATGTAAAATTAAGTATTTAAATAATCAGTCCCATAAGGTTTTCGTTGCGATCTGCTAAGTAAGCTATTTGCCTCATCATCATTTATAAATTTTTCCTTTCTAGGGTCCCATTTTAATTTTCTAGGTATTTTCATTGCAATATGACTAATTAAACATACTACACATGCCATATGACCAATATCAACCGGTGATATAGGTTGATCTCTACTTTGAATACAATCCAGCCAATTACCATGTTGATCATCTATTTTGTATAGATGAGTTTCATTAGTACCAATCTCAGACGATAATATCTTTGGGTCTGATGCATCTAATGCTTTTTTACTTTCTTCCAATGCGACTGGGTCTGAGCTTGAAGCAACGTAACTTCCTCGAGAAACGAAAATCCAACCCTCAGATCCCTCATATCTAACGCCATTAGGATAGCCTCCACTGGTTAGAACATTAATACCGTTTTCGTATTCGTGTTTTACCATAAAGTCACCATGTACATTCCATAATCCCGATTTTGGGAAATCCGCAATAGATTGAACAGATACTGGACCTTTAAGTTCTGTATCCATTCCCCATGCTGCAGAATCATAGTGATGTTGTCCCCAGCCAGTAATCATTCCAGCNCCATAATTTTCGTGTCTTAACCAACCNGGTCTGCTGTANCCCTCCTGAGGGTGAACTCCAATTTCAGTGTAAGGCANCTTAGGTGTTGATCCCAACCACATATCGTAGTTCAAGTTTTTTGGAATTGCCATTGGAGTTGATTCAGGTCCAGATGGATCTCCTGGAAGTCCAATTTTTACCGTGTGTAATTTTCCTATCCTACCATTTCTTACAAGCTCTGCGGCAATCCTAAATTGAGGCATTGCCCTTTGCTGTGTTCCAACTTGAAGAATTACATTACTATTTTTAACTGCATCAACTAGTTGCCTTCCTTCTTTTACGGTNAGAGAAGTAGGTTTTTGTAGGTAAATNTCCTTTCCAGCNANTGCTGCTTCAATCGCTGGCTGAGCGTGCCAATGATCAGGNGTAGANATCATTATAGCATCTATATCTTTGTNTAANANCATTTCCCGATAATCCTCGTACATNTTTGTTCCGTTATATCGCTTTTTNNCTTTTTTTTCTTTNTANAAATNGTCTACTAAAATCTTTCCATCTTTCATACGATTAGANTCNAGATCGCATACTGCNATAACATTTGAAANATCATANTNNATGGTTTCTGGNANATCATGACTTCGAGCAATCCGACCACAACCAATTTGTCCAATATTTATCCTNTTGCTAGGNGNATTTTTACCAAANACACTTGCAGGNACNATACTNGGNATACCNACCATTGCTGCAGANCCTATTGTTGTCTTTTTTATAAAATTTCTTCTTTTCATCACTTAAATTTTTANTTGATCTTTATTTNTGGNTTGTAGGCAAAAGCTTTCCAGTGGGCCTCNGCTTGATCTGGGCTTATNGACCCTTCAAAAACTAGCATTCTATAATTCAGTTTATATNTTTTATTACNTTTTATTTCCCATTCTTTGTGACGAATAGGACAGAACTCAAAAAACATATCCCCNCGATCTTTATTTGCAGTTATTGGCCAAACCCTCATTGGTTCNGGGTGAGCACGGTTTTGAGGGTGNCTCATAAAAAGAACNCCATTAGTTGATTTTCTATTATTAGATTCTCCATANATAATACACCATTTTGCTTTAGTACCATCTGCAGCCATCCTNTTTTTGCCNTCTGAGGTTAAAACGTNNCAATTATTTTTATCCCATTGTTCTTTAAATCTAAANCCTAATCCNCCNCCATATCGGTATGCTTCAAATAGNATTCCNTCTTCAAGGGGGGTAGTAAATACTGAGGTATAGTCAATAAAATATTGATTTGGATTANCATTTTTCCATACTTTAACTTCTAAANTTTCATTAATTGCAATTCTAGGACTACCTTTTTTGATGAGATTAAAATGCTCTTGTTTTGCTGTAAAGCCAGCGAAAACTTTACCAGATGATATACTTTTGAATTCCTTAAAAAGTACAGTTCCCTGGCCCTCTTTTAAATTCCAGAAATCTACTTCAGTATTATTTATTTTAGTTTTCGTCCATGGTCCCCATACACCATAATGGTGGTAATGATCTGGAGGTTGAATCCTTGAGAGTGTATCTCCTTTTGGAGAAAGTACGGGATGTATATATCCTGATTTCTGGTATAAATTATTTACCCCATTAGGAGGAAGTTTCATATTGTATCTGTAGCCAATCAAAGATTGACCATCATAATCAAATCTTAAAACACCATTTTGTTTTTGGAAATTAAACTTTAGGTTATTTGATAAACTATTTGATTTCTTTAGACAATATGAAATTATTTTTTCTGATTCTTTATGCTTAAACCAAATCTTCGAACCCTGCTTTTCTAGTTGAAAAGGAATGATTTTTTCACCTTTTTTTGAAATTTTCAAAAGAACCATTTCATGTTTGATTGATTTAAAAATTTCTTCATCAAATTTAACTGAAATTAGACTTTCAGCTGAATTTGATTCACTATTGGCAATTTCAAAACAAACAGATCTATCTTTCTGAGCAATAGAGAGCTCAGTAAAAAAAATGCTACAAATGATTATTAAAATTTTAATTTTTTCTGACATTTTTAAAATTAAGCTAAGTTTTAAATTTTAGTTTCTTTAATAGGCAACTTCATAGAATTTTGGGATTGATTTCGCTAAAGTTGGCATTAATGAATCTATTAATTTTTTATTTTCAAGAGCTATATTTTTATTCTCCTCTGAATCAATTAAATGGTCGTAAAGTTCTATTTTTGGTTCTTCTTCCCTGAAAAATTTGGTAAATCGGTATCTCTCTGTCCTCATACTTACTCCATCTTTCCAATAGCTGTAAGCAATATTTTTTTTATTTGTCTGTACCGAATTCATCTGCTTCATCAAGCTTTCTCCATCAAATTTATATGGAGGTGTGATTGAACAAAACTCCATAACGGTAGGGTAGATATCAACAGTTTCAACAATTGAATTGATCTCTTTATTTTTATTTTGTTTACCAGGAAGTTTTATAATCAGGGCACTTTTTAAAGACCTTTCAAACAAGGTGTGTTTTCCCCATTTTCTGTCGTTACCTAAATGCCAACCGTGATCACCCCAAAGAATTACCATGGTATTCTTGTCTAGATCAAGTGATTTAAGTTCTTGGATTAATTTTCCTATTAGATTATCAATATAACTGATAGATGCATAATATCCATGAATTAATTTTCTGGCATATTGATCAGAAACAGTTTGTTTAAGAGTAGGCTTTTCATCAGAAAGCTTATAATTGTAAAACTCACCCATTTTACCAACACTTATCGGATTGACCCCCGTTGGAATATTTGGATCAGGTGCAATGGAGATGGAATCTCTATTATAAATATCCCAATACTTTTTTGGAGCATTAAATGGTAAGTGTGGTTTAAAGAAGCCCACTCCTAAAAAAAAGGGTTTATCACCATCTTTTAATCTTTTTAATTCATTAATCGCACTTTTTAAAATTAGTC
>NHFW02000016.1 GCA_002171295.2 Flavobacteriaceae bacterium TMED121 | reverse complement strand
TCGTCATTATCCAAACAAACGTCATGTGGATTAAAAAACGTCTTATTATCATAAACAGGGGGAACAAGTTTACCATCAAGATAAGTTGGCTTATTACCGCCAGGCAACGAAATAACCTTATTATTTTTATCTAAAACGGCAACCATTCCATCAAAATTATCCCAGTTATTAGTCGCAATTACTGCGAAATAGATCAAATCAGCCTTAATAACTGGGCGACAAACATAACACCCGGGTAATTTTATAGTTTCAATGTGCTGACCATCCATCGTAAAACGTTTAAACTCGTTTGCACTTCTGGAGGTAATCAAAAGTGTTGGGTTTTTACTGTCTCTTTTGTCAACTGTAATACCGTGACAGCATTCAAATTGATCTTTTCCTTTTCCATGCCCACCAAAATGGCGTATATAATTCCCTTCAGCATCGTATTGTATGATAAAATCTTTTCCATAGCCATCGGCAATATAAATGTCGCCATTAGGAGCTACAGCAGTTTCAGTAGGTTTAAATTTTTTTGAATCTTCATATTCAGGAATTTCAACAGGTTTATTAAAAGTCATTAACACATCACCTTTTAAGGTCGTTTTACAAACCTTTTTGGAACTAGGGTCTGTTATAAATAAAAACTCCTCTCCACCTTCCTCAACTAAAGTCAGCCCATGAGCTCCAGGATAATCTGTGCCCCAAGCCTTTAAAATCTTTCCTGATCGATCATAAATCAAAATATTATTTTTGGGGTGGGTAGTTGTCATTATAAGCCTTTGGTTTTTGTCCATTACCATCTCGTGGCAGTCTTTAACAGGAAACTGGCTAGGGTCTTGTACGCCCCACTTCTTATCAACTTTATATTTATAATTCCCATGTCCTATAATTGGATTTTCCTCAGATTTTCCAGATATTATTCCGAATACGGAGTGTAATGAAGAAATTGCCAAGGTTGAGGCAAACGCTGTATTTTTAATAAAATTTCTTCTGGTGGTCATTTAGTTAAATTTTACTTAAGTATTAACTTAAGAGAATATGAAATATTTGGTTTTTATTGTAAACAAGATAACCATTTTTGTATTATTAATAAAACATTTAAGTTTAACCAGCAAATTTTATTAAGTCATTGAGAGTTCCTATATTTCGCCTGAAAAAAAATAATATGAAACTATACTTTTTACCTTTTGTTTTTCTAATAGTGCTAAATTCTTTTGGTCAAAAATGGCAACCAATCGATGAAAAAATCATGAGTCGGTGGGCAAAAAAAGTAACCCCAGACAATGTCTGGCAAGAGTACCCAAGACCACAATTTGAGAGATCCTTATGGAAAAACCTCAATGGAATTTGGGATTACACTATTCTAAAATCAAGTCAGCCTAAACCAAAAAGCTTTCAGGGTAAGATTTTAGTTCCATTTAGTTTTGAATCCGCATTATCGGGCGTAGGGAAAAGTATTACTCCTGAAGACAAAATGTGGTACCGAAAAAAATTTAGTATTCCCAGTGAATGGAAAGGTAAAAGGATTTTAGTAAATTTTGAGGCTGTTGATCACGATACTAATGTTTGGATAAATGGCATTTTTGTTGGATCACACCAAGGAGGTTTTGATCGTTTTTCATTTGATATAACTCCTTTCCTTAATGGTAGTGGAAGCCAAATTATTGTTGTCTCAGTAAAAGATGGTACAAACTTAAGTCCTCAATTGAGAGGAAAACAACATTTCAAACCAAGTGGTATCGTCTATACCCCGGTTAGTGGAATATGGCAAACAGTTTGGTTAGAAGCAGTGTCAGATGAAGCTTATCTTTCTGAGGTAAAAATTACTACAGATATTGAAAGTGGAATAGTAAAAATTATCCCTTATGGATATGAAGCCTTAAGGGACAGCTACTTAGTTAAAGCNGAAGTTTTCAAAAACCAATCAAAAATTACTGAGGGATCAATTTCTGCCAATAAGTCCTTAGAGTTAAAAATNAATAAACCCGAATTATGGTCACCTGATAATCCAAATCTTTATGACCTTAAATTAACTCTAACAAATCGTAAAGGACAAAAAATTGATCAAGTTAATAGCTATTTTGGGATGCGAAAAATTAGTCTAGGAGATCATAAAGGAGTTAAGTACCTTTTTCTAAATAACAAACCACTTTTTCATTATGGAACTTTGGACCAAGGTTGGTGGCCAGACGGACTCCTTACCCCTCCATCAGATAAAGCAATGCGTTACGACATTGAAATAACTAAAGCTATGGGATTCAATATGATTCGTAAACACGTTAAAATTGAGCCTGATCGATGGTATTACCACTGTGATCAANTAGGGATATTAGTATGGCAGGATATGCCTTCTGGTGGGAAAATGGTTNAAAAAAACAATGGCCCAACAACAAACAAACGAGGGGATAAAAAATATTATACCAACTTGCAACATGTGGGTAGAACTGGGGNGGATTTAAATAAAAATACAGGTGAATCTATTCAATTTGAAAAGGAACTTAGAAAAATGATTAACATTCACTTCAACTCACCCAGNNTAGTAGTTTGGGTNCCATTCAACGAGGGATGGGGACAATATGATACTTGCAGAATTAGTGATCTAGTAAAAGGTTTGGATCCAACGAGGTTAGTTATCCCAACCAGTGGATGGTCTTTGAGAAACTGNGGAGATATTTATGATATTCATACTTATGAAGTTGACTTAAAAATCCCTGCATACCATAAAGACAGAGCAACTGTTATTGGTGAGTATGGGGGAATTGGTTTTCCCATTAAAAAAAATCTTTGGAATCCTGATATTATTAACTGGGGTTACCAGACATACAATAATCAAGAAGACCTACTAAAGAATTACGAATATAAATTTAATCAAATTCGTCAAATGAAAGAAAAACACGGCTTATCTGCTGCTGTTTATACTCAAACAACTGATGTGGAGGGTGAAGTTAATGGCCTTTTAACATACGACAGAGAGGTAATCAAGATTCCCGCAAAGNTTTTAAATGAAATGCATTCANCTCTTTATAAAGANTAAAAACTNAACCAAANAATAACCNATGANCTTNAANCGATTATCNATAATNNCCNTTTTATTTTTGTTTGTATTTTGCACTTATAATTCAAAAGAAGAATTTGTGTTAAAAGCAACTGATTTCCAAAAAACTATTGATGGCAAGGTCACGAATCTTTACCTTTTAAAAAATGATCAAATCAAAGTTTATATAACAAACTATGGTGGAAGAATTGTTAGTCTCCTTACACCTGATCGCTCTGGCCAAATNGGTGATGTGGTTTTAGGCTTCAAAAGTATTGATNATTACCTTAGTGCAAATGGCCCTTATCATGGTGCTTTGATTGGTCGAGTTGGAAATCGAATCGCCAAAGGTAAATTTAAGTTAGGAAGTGAAACTTATAGTTTACCAATTAACAACAATGAAAACCACCTTCACGGTGGTCCGGAGGGTTTTAATAATCAGGTTTGGGAAGTAAAAGCAGCTGATGATTCCTCAATCACAATGAACTACTTTTCAAGTGATGGTGAGATGGGCTATCCGGGAAATCTGGATGTCGAGGTAATGTATTCACTAAATGATGAAAACGAACTATTGATTACCTATAAGGCGACAACAGATAAATCAACCCCGGTAAATNTAACTAATCATGCATTTTTTAATCTTGCAGGAGAAGCAAANGGAACGATTAACGACCACTTACTCAAGCTAAATGCTGACCACTTTACACCCGTAGATAAAACTTTAATTCCACTAGGTGAAAATAGATCAGTAGAGGGGACTCCATTTGATTTTAGGATACCAAAGACCATAGGAAGGGATCTCAACCTACAAGAAACGGATTTACAAATGGAATATGGTGGGGGTTACGACCATAATTTTGTACTTAACAAAGAAAAAGATGGAGAAATGAGTTTGGCTGCCTACGTGATAGACCCTAAAAGTGGTCGAAGAATGGATATATTCACTGAAGAACCTGGTATTCAGTTTTATGGGGGAAATTTTATGGATGGATCTGATATTGGTAAATACGGTAAAAAATTTCTTTACCGAGAATCATTTGCATTGGAAACACAACATTTTCCTGATTCACCTAACCAGCCATCGTTTCCTAACACCATTCTAAATCCTGGAGAAGTCTATCAAAGTAAGAGTGCATACAAATTTTCAGTTACTGAATAAATATTAATAAAANACTTTTCCTTCTAGTTCAATAGTTTGTCCCGACGTTAAGTAAACNGGAATTTTTTTATCTANGAACTTTACTATAAAATGCCCTCCTTTATCCGAAGTGATTTTAAAGTTCTCTGGTCTTCCAGATTTCCAATTAAATCCTACGGTGCAGGCTCCCTTGACCCTGACCCCTTTGAGATATCCTTCTGGCCATTCATTGGGTAAGGCTGGTAAAAGGTGAATTTGATTATTATTCGACTGAATCAACATTTCATTTATCGCTGCAGTTCCACCAAAATTTCCGTCAATTTGAAAGGGTGGATGATTGTCAAAAAGATTTTTTAAGGTGCTCTTTTTTAAGAGTGCGTAAAGATTCTCTACTGCCTTCTCGGCATNAAAAAAACGTGCGTATAAACCAATAATCCATGCCCTACTCCATCCAGTATGNCCCCCCCCATTAGCTAGCCTTCTCACAACAGTCTTTTTGGCTGCCTCAAAAAGTTTGGGCTGGTTGGGATTTATTGTACCAAAAGGGTACACCCCTAAGAGGTGAGAAATATGGCGATGTCCGGGCTCAAATTCTTCAAAATCTTTGATCCATTCTTGGATAGTACCGTATTTGGTTAAACGATAAGGAGGAAGTTTTTTGTAAACGGATTTAACTTTAGCAACCATTTTTTTGTCCTGCCTCAAAAGATTGGCGGATTTAATAAAAATATCAAAAAGCATTTCAATAATCTGCTTGTCTACTGTTGGGGCATAGCTCAATTCAACTTTTTGTCGGGTGTTGGGGTCGAAATAGTGGTTTTCAGGGGAGACTGAAGGGCTTGAAACCAAATAGCCTTCAGGGGATCGAACCAGGTAATCCAAAACGAATTCAACTGCCCCTTTGATAGTAGGATAAGCATCTTCTCTAAGATAATCAAGGTCCTGAGTATACTCGTAGTGTCGAAATAAAGGAAAAGTCATCCATGCACCGTTAAGTGGCGTAATTCCATGAATACCATCCATCACGCCTGTCTTTCCAAAAGGATCAGTTAAATGGTGCATCGTCCACCCATTGGCTCCATACATTTTCTTTGCAGTTGCTGCACCGGGGACGGTTAATTGTTTCATGAAATTTNCCAAGGGAGATAAAGTCTCGTGCAGGTGGGTAATTTCTGCGGGCCAATAATTCATTTG
This sequence comes from Flavobacteriaceae bacterium TMED121, assembly GCA_002171295.2. Taxonomy (GTDB): domain Bacteria; phylum Bacteroidota; class Bacteroidia; order Flavobacteriales; family Flavobacteriaceae; genus UBA8316. Next base: position 16,780 of record NHFW02000016.1, on the reverse strand, counting down.
TAAATTGATATTGGCATGGAAATCAGAATTCCAAGGGGCTTTGAAAAGATCATTCCAAATCCCTTGAAGGTTAGCGGGTAACTTACCAGGTGATCTCGAAGACCCCATTAAGAGATACCGTCCAAATTGATAGTAAAGTCCAATTAAACCTGAGTCTTTGGAGTCATTATTTTGAATTAATGCCAGGCGTTGATCAGTTGCTAAATCTCGGAATTCATCTTTACCTATTTTGATATCAACTCTTTCAAATAAGGATCGNTGGTCTTGATCGTGAGCTCGAAATATCTGCGAGTAATCCTTTTGACTGACCTTTGTGATTTTCTGTTGGGCAACTTCCAATGGATCAATACTGTGATCAAAGTTTAGCTTTTCAATATTATAATCTGTTTCTCCGTTAAAAACTAAAACGACCTCTGTAGCATCGGTAATATTTATTTTAGCACCGTAGTCATTACTAACAGTCTGAACATTTCCATCAGTCGTATGAACCCTTAGAATTGCAGCATATCGCATATGCTCACCACCTGGTCCTTCTTTTTCATTTGNTATATCTATTACTTGACCGGAATANTGAACACCATTTTCTTGATGGGAATAATCTATTTTAAACGTACTGTCATTGTACTTAGACCATCGATCAACATTTAGATAATTTGAAGGGTTAAAAGGCTCAATTTGATCTTCTGATGAAGGCAGATTAATTCCCCTTGAAAGTTTAAAACTAACAGCTGAGGGATTGGAAAAATTAATCTTAACAACAATCACATCATCAACTGCTGAGGAAAAAACTCTTTGAATAGCAGTGGTTCTTCTAATCTTAAACTCAGAGGTCGCAACCCCATTATGAAGATTCAGCTCACGTTTGTATGTATTGGGATATCTCCTATTGTAATAACTCAATTTTGATTTATAGGAGTAATCAATATTCAAATCTCCTAAAGTTTGGTATGAACGAACTCGTTCTGGCTTTCCTAGCATGTGTTTTTCAGCCATCGCCTCTGCACTGACTAATTCGCCATCAAAGAGGGCCTGTCGAATTTTTTTTAGGTTTTTAAGCGAAGTAGGGTTATTATTGTCAAACTGATGACCTGCCCATAAGCTTTCTTCATTTAATTGAATACGCTCCTGATCAAAGGCTCCAAAAACCATTGCACCCAGTCGGCCATTACCAATGGGTAATGCCTCATACCACTGGCTGGCAGGTTGGTTGTAATGTAACGTAAATCGGTCTGAAGATTGACCATTTAGTAAAAAGCTGATCAGAAGGAAAAAAGAAAATCTATAGTTACTCATTAAAAGGTTTACCTATTGTGGCCAGTATTCCTCCATCAACATAGATGATTTGACCATTGACAAAATCACTCGCCTTAGAGCTCAAAAAAACGGCTGTCCCTTGAAGTTCGTCTGGATTTCCCCAAGCGGCTGCGGGAGTTCTGTTAATGATAAATTCGTTAAATGGATGTCCATCAATACGGATGGGTTTTGTTTGTTCTGTAGCAAAATAACCAGGCCCTATTCCATTGACTTGAATATTGTGTTTAGCCCATTCGACACACATATTTTTAGTAAGCATTTTTAGTCCTCCTTTTGCCGCAGCATATGCGCCAACAGTATTTCTACCTAACTCACTCATCATTGAACAAATATTGATGATTTTACCTGATTTTCGATTTATCATTCCCTCTACTACAGCTTTTGAAACGATAAAGGGACTAATTAAATCTACTTTAATGACTTGCTCAAAATCTTTAACATCCATTTCAGCAAGTGGGGTTCGTTTTATAATTCCTGCATTATTTACCAAAATATCAATTGGAGCAACCTCTNCTTGAATTTTTCCAATATTATCGATTACTGCTTTTTCATCAGTCACATCAAAACGATAACCATAAGTATCAATACCATCTGCATTAAACTGAGCTACTGCACTGTCTATTTTTTCCTGGGAACTATTGCCATTGATAACTACTCTAGCTCCTGCTTTTCCTATGCCTTTTGCCATTGCCATTCCAAGTCCGTGGGTAGCCCCTGTTACCAAAGCAACTTTTCCTGTTAAATCAAATAATGATTTACTCATAAGTTTTATCTTAAATTGGGTATTGGACAACCGTCCATATCGCCATAATCGAGATTTTCACCTGCCATTCCCCAAATAAATATGTAGTTCGAAGTTCCCGATCCAGCATGAATAGACCAAGGAGGCGATATAACCGCCTGATTATTGGCCATCCATATGTGTCTTGTTTCTTTTGGTGTACCCATAAAGTGACAAACTGCCTGGTCTTCAGGAACCTCAAAATAAAAATAAACTTCCATCCTCCTGTCGTGAACATGGGCAGGCATGGTGTTCCATACGGAGCCAGACCTTAATTCTGTCATTCCCATTTGTAGTTGGCACGTTTCTAAAATACTATTTACAATAAGCTTTCTAATTGTGCGGGAATTAGCCGTTTCAGGGGTACCTAGATTCACAATTTCTGCTTCATCTCTGCCTATCTTTTTACTAGGGTAAGCTTGATGAGCAGGAGTAGAATTAATATAAAACTTTGCTGAAGATGAATCATTCTCACTTGAAAAAGAAACTTCTTTTGTCCCTCTACCTAGGTACAGGGCTTCTTTATATTCTAGGCTGTAGCTGACACCATCAGCGATTACACTGCCATTTCCACCAACATTAATAATACCCATTTCCCGTCTTTCAAGAAAAAAGTTTGCTTTTAAAGGATCAATAGTTTCCAATTTAACCGCTACTTTTTTTGGAATAACCCCACCGACAATATATCGATCATAATGGGTATAAATCCAATTGATTTGATCAACTCCAAAAACCTGATCAATCAAAAATTCATCTCGTAATGCTTGGGTCCCCATTTGATTTGTCTCCCTAGGTCCTACAGCATAGCGAACATCGTAGTTATCGTTCATTTTATTTTTTTACTTTATTTATTAATGACAGTGTGGTTTTAACCCTATTTTCTAAAGCCTCAAAATCATGATTAGCCAAAATCTCTTTGGATATTAATTTTGAACCCATACCCACACAAACGACACCAGCGTCAAACCATGATTTTAAGTTATCCTCTTCGGTGCTAACTCCTCCTGTAGGCATGATGCTAGTCCAGGGCTGAGGTCCTTTAATTGCCTTTACAAAACCTGGACCGTAAGTGCTTCCAGGAAATAGTTTAATTATTTCTCCGCCTAATTCCTCTGCCCTAGCAATTTCAGATAAAGAGCCACATCCAGCGGACCAAAGAACTTTTCTTCTATTACAAACTAGAGCAATATCTTCTCTTAAAACTGGAGTGACTATAAAATTAGCTCCCAATTGCATGTAAAGTGATGCAGCAGCAGCATCAGTAATAGAGCCTACTCCTAAAATCATATCAGGAAGTTCCGCAATTACATACTTGTTCAACTCTTCAAATATAAGGTGAGCAAAGTCACCCCTACTAGTAAATTCCAATAATCTCGCACCACCATGATAGCACGCTTTTAAAGTTTTTTTAGCGACTTCAATATCACTGTGATAAAATAATGGAACCATACCGGTCTCTGCCATCTTCGTTGCTACTTCTAATCTTGTAAATTTTGCCATAATTGAATTATCTAGAGACTCGGCCACTGGCGTCGCCGTCCATTAATTTTTCTACTTCTTCAACAGTAACCAAGTTTGCATCTCCTTTAATAGTATGCTTTAAGCATGAGGCTGCAACTGCAAAGTTAAGCGCATTTTGGTCATCGTTAGGGTATTTTAATAAACCGTAAATCAACCCTCCCATAAAGGAGTCTCCTCCTCCAACTCGATCTACAATATGAGTGATTTGATATTCAGAACTGGTGTAAATATTTGTGCCATTATATAAAATTCCCGCCCATGTATTATGGGATGCTGATATAGAACCCCGCAAGGTAGTAATTACCTTTTTCGCCTTTGGAAACTTATTCATCATTTGCTCACAAACGGACTGAAATGCTTCTGCATTAACTTGATCACCTTGTGTAGTAATATCTAATCCCTCGGGCTTAATACCAAAGTGTTTTTCAGCATCTTCTTCATTACCTAAAATAACGTCGCAATAGGATGTCAGCTCTGTCATAATTGGTTCTGAGGGCTGACCATATTTCCATAATTTGGCACGATAGTTAAGGTCTGTGGAGACTGTCACTCCCTTTTCACTTGCAATTTTAACTGCTTCCAAGCAAGCATCTGCGGCCCCTTGAGAAATTGCGGGAGTAATTCCTGTCCAATGAAACCAATCAACACCATCTAAAGCAGTCTCCCAATCAATAATTCCAGCATTTATTTCAGCCATCGAAGAATGAGCGCGGTCATATATTACTTTACTTCCTCTACTTACAGCTCCCGTTTCTAAGAAGTATATCCCTAAACGATTACCTCCATATACAATATGTTGAGTTCCAACCCCCCTTTTTCTCATTTCCATGATTGCACATGCACCAAGATCATTTTTAGGTAACCTTGTAACAAATTCTACTGGAACACCATAATTAGCAAGAGATACAGCAACATTAGACTCTCCTCCTCCATAAATAATATCAAAACTGTTGGCTTGAGAGAATCTTAAGTTACTGGGGGGAGAAAGCCTTAGCATAATTTCTCCAAATGTCACTACTTTTTTCATCAATTTTATTTAATATTTAATTTGAATTGGATTGTCAATTTTTGTTGCGAACTTCTTTAAATAAGCCTCCCAACCAGAATGATCTTTAAATTGTTTACTCTCGGACCAGTTAAATCCAGAGTAATATACCAATTTACCCTCTCTAACATTAAAATCTAAAAATACGTGATTCTTATCCTTTAGTTTTGGATTAAATACATGAAAGCCATCGTAGTATTCTGTAGAAGTTAACAACACATTGCTTAATATGGTTTCAAAATGATTCTGTTTTAATAATATTGAGTTATTTAGCTCAATTATAGATCCATTATTTTCCTGTAAGGAAATTCCTGCAGAAATTTTATCAGTTCCTTCAATATAAACTTCAATCTTGGAAAGATTGCTGCCTAAATCTAAGCTGATGATTTTATGTTCACTAATTTTTCCATTAGGACCATCCCAATCTTCATAGTCTAATCTAAAAACGGTACGCAATGGTCCATTCGAAATGGTTTCGTGATGGGTAAAGTTTTTAGATACATAATATTGCTCTCCCATATTTACAGCCAATCCTCCAGCTCCACGGCTAGCGCCAACGTGATAATTATCTAATCCCTCACCATGATCTTCATGATAGCTAATTCCTTTTTCTTCGCTCTCTTTGTACCACTTATTAATTATGGGGTAATCAACTTTCTTTAACCAACAATCAATACCACTGGATATGATACCTCCCTTTTTACCTTCTTCAACTAATATTTGTGCAGCAGGTCCATATGTTCTAAAAGCAACTTTATCGTTTTCCCAAGTATAGTCATCAATTCTCTCTGGTACAATCCTTGAAAAACAATTATTAAAACTATTAAATATTTCAGATTGTAATTTTAAATGAAATATCTTTGATGACATGGGTGGTAAATCGGGCTGAAAAAGCAGTAAATCCATCACCCCATCGTGATTCATATCGATTAGTTGTTTCGTCAAAAAAGTTGCTTTATCAACATCGTAAACACCTATTTTTTCGATAAGTGATTGGATTGATTCGGGAATTTTTTTTAAATCAATCTCAACAGTCTCGGTTTGCCTAGATATATCAAGTTGATTATAAAGTTCAATTGAAAAAGGATCAGAGGAACAAGATAGTATTGAAATCGTACTAATAAAAAGAAGCAGTAATCTGTTGATTTTTATACTATTATATTTTTTCATTATTTAATTTTTTAAACACCAAAGAATTCAGGCAGCCACAAACTCAACTGAGGTATATAAGTTACTAGAAATAAGGATAGGATCATAACCAAGAATAAAGGGATTAATGGTTTAATAACCTTAGAAATAGTCGTTTTTGCTATACCAACACCTACAAATAAAACTGACCCCACAGGAGGGGTACAAAGACCTATGCAAAGATTAAGCATAAGCACAATACCAAAATGGGTTGGGTCCATACCTAAAGCAGTTACAATAGGTAGAAAAATCGGGGTAAAAATCAGCACGGCAGGAGTAGCATCCATAAAAATACCTACAGCTAATAAAATAACATTAATCATTAACAAGATCACAATTTTATTATCGCTGACAGACAATAAAGCATTACTTATATCCTGAGGAATATTTTCATATGAAAGCACCCATGACATACACATTGAAGCGCCAATCAAAAGCATTACAATTGATGTAGTTTCAACTGACTCTAATATTACTTTGGGTAAATCTTTAAAAGACATTTCTTTATAATAAAAAGAAAGCAGTACAGTGTAAAGAACCGCTACTGCTGAAGCTTCTGTTGCAGTAAAAATTCCACCTATAATACCTCCAATAACAATAACCAATAATAATAAACTTGGAAATGCATCTATAAACTTTACAAAAATCTCCTTCAAAGAAGAACGTTTACCGACAGGGTAATTATTCTTTTTTGACCAAATCATTGCAACAATCATCATCAATAATCCTGTTAAAATTCCTGGTATGTAGCCCGCTAAAAATAAAGCAGCAATTGAAACGCCTCCACTAGCCAAAGAATAAACAATTAATGTATTGCTTGGAGGTATGACAAGTCCAGTTGTAGAGGAGGTAATATTTACCGCAGCACCAAACTCTTTAGAATAACCTTCTTTTTCCATTTCTGGACCTAATATAGTACCCATGGCTGAGGCTGAGGCCATCGCTGATCCTGCAATTGCTCCCATCAACATTGCAGAAACAATATTTATCAATGCCAGACCTCCAGGTAAAAAACCTACAAGTGTCTTTGCAAAAGAAATCAATCGATTGGCTATCCCCCCCTTACTCATTATTTGACCTGAGAGTATGAAAAAAGGTATAGCCAATAAAGCAAAGCTGTCCAATCCTGTTGCAATTCTTTGAGAAACAGTAGTAGTTGCAGCTGAAATAGGCATGGCTACCATCAGTGTGAACATAGAAGAGATTGCTATACACCATGCTACAGGAACACCTATAACTAGCAACACTAAAAAAGTTAGCACAAGAACTATTACAGGTAGAAATTCAATCATGACGTGTCTTTTTTAAATCTAAAGTTTTATAAAAAATAATTAGGGCACCACTCAAGGGTATAACTGCATAAACTACTCCAAGGGGGATCTTAAGAGAGGGTGAAAGTTGTTCTAGTATTAATGTGATATATACTAAACGTAAACCACCAATCAACATCCCAAGAAAAGCAAACCCCATTATGATAAGATTTATGGCCAACTTGACTCTTCTAAGATTAGATGAACTAAATTTTTCTGAAAAGTAAGTAATGGCAACATGATTTCCCTTTCCTGCTACATATGCAGCTCCTAATACCCCTACCCATATCATTAGGTATCGAGCCAGTTCGTCAGTGAACGAGCTAGGATTAGCCAAAAGATATCTTGAAAAAACTTGCCACAAAACATTAATTACCATTAATGACATTATAAAGACAAGTGCTTTTTCCAATACCGAGTCAATTTGAGATCTTAATTTCATTTTTATTGAGTATTTTTTATTTTATCTATAAATATTTTCAACTCAGGGTCCTTTTGGTACTCCTCCAATACAGATTTTGACTTTTCTGAAAATAATATTTTATTAGGATAACTAACTTGAACTCCTGCTTCCTTAACAGCCTCAAGTGACTCTCGCTCTGATTCGAGCCATAATCTTCGCTGCTCTGTAACTGATAAATCAATTGCATTTTGAATCCATTCTTGTTCCTGATCATTCAGGGAATTCCACATGTGCGTGCTCATTAAAACAACATCAGGAATTGTAGTGTGCTCGTCCAAAACATAGTATTTACAAACCTCATAATGTCTGGAGAGGTAAAAGCTGGGTGGATTATTTTCAGCACCATCAACTACTCCCTGTTGAAGTGCTGTATATAGCTCTCCATATGAGATTGGGGTCGGTGAGCCTCCTAGTGATTTAACCATGTCAATAGCAGTTTGGCTTTCCATTACCCGAATTTTTAAACCATCTAGGTCATTAGGATTTTCCAATGCTTTATCAATAGTGTAAAAGCTTCTACTGCCAGAGTCATAGTAACCCAAACCTTTTAACCAATATTGTTCTGTTCCACTAAGTAATTCTTTTCCAATCGGTCCATCGAGTACATTGAAACAGTGGGCTTTATCTCTAAACATGTAAGGGATTCCAAAAACCCTAATACTTGGAGCAAAATTTTCTAATACACCCGCAGAAACCTTTGTCATATCTAAACTTCCAATCTGAAGTAGTTCAACACATTGTCGCTCCGTACCAAGCTGTTGACTAGGATATATTTGAACTTTAAACCTACCTTTTGACAACTCCTCCAATTTCTCTCCAAAGTGAACCATCCCCTTGTGGACTGAGTGGCTTGTATTCAATCCATGACCCAATCGTAAAATTTTCGTTCCTGTAAGCTCATTACAACCAGAAAAAAAAACAACAAAAAGAATTGAAATCAGCGAAATAATTTTATTCATTAGCTTTTGTATTTAATAAATTTCTTAAGGTTATGATAGGAAATATTTTGGACCATTTCACCAAAAAAGCTTTTATCGTTAGGTAACATGCCATTTTCAATATCACAACCTATCATATTGCAAAGCAATCGTCTAAAATATTCATGCCTTGGAAAAGATAAAAAACTTCGGCTATCGGTAAGCATCCCAATGAATTTTGACAATAGCCCCATATTGGACAATGTCCTCATTTGAAGTTCCATCCCTTGCTTTTGGTCCAAGAACCACCATGCAGTTCCCCACTGAATTTCAACTTTTTCATTGTTGAAATTTCCAGGCATAGTCGCAAACACCTCATTCATTGCAGGGTTTAAATTATACAAAATAGTATTTGTCAGTTTATTATTATCATTTAATCTACCTAGTAAATTAGATAAATTTTTGGCTTGAGAAAAATCGCCAATAGAATCACAACCAACATCTGCACCCAACTGTTTTTTTAATTTTTGATTATTTCCTCTTAGTGCACCAAGGTGTAACTGTTGCGTCCACTCAAAATCGTGATACATTTGAAAAAGCTCGAATAAAACACAAGAATTAAACATCATTTCTTGTTCAGGTGTAGGAATCTTTCCAAGTAATCGATTTTTGAAAATTGTATCAACCTCAGTATGAGTATAATTGACTGAATAGGTAAATTCTAGCCCATGGTCCGACATTCTACATCCATTTTCGTGGAAATAAGCTACTCGAGATCGAAGTGCCTCTAGTAAGCTATCCAAGTCAGCTATTTCTTCACCAGAAGTTTCTGATAATATATTTATATAATCAAGATAGTCATATTGCTCAATCCCAAAAATCCTATCAGGTCTGAATCCAGGAAAAACTTGAGGACCCTCTACACTTAAAGCGATTTTTTGATGATGCGAAAGATCATCAATAGGGTCATCTGTAGTACAGAGCATCTCAACTTTCATATTTTCCAGTAATTGCTTTGGAAGCAGGGACTTAAGCTGGCTATTGGTCTCCTCGAATATTTCTTTGGAGGTAGAAGGCTGCAATAGGGTTTTAATATCAAAATAACGTTCTAACTCAAGATGAGTCCAATGAAACAGTGGGTTTCCAACAGTAAAAGGAACAGTATATGCCCATTTATCAAATTTCTCTTTATCACTCGTACCTTTTCCGGTGATGAATTTTTCTTCAATCCCAAGTGTTCGCATGGCACGCCACTTATAATGGTCGCCGCTGAGCCAAATTTCATTAATTCCTGCAAAAGGCTTATTATTGGCAATAACATCTGGAGGCAAATGATTATGATAATCGATAATTGGCATGGATGCTGCATATTCAAAATATAACTGTTCTGCTGTTTTATTTTCCAGTAGAAAGTTTTCTTTGATAAAACTCATATTACTTTTAAACTCCATAACTAAATTAATCTATTGATTCCCCATTCTAATCCCCTTAACTCTGCAAGACCTCTAAGTCTACCTATCGCAGAATAACCTGGATTAATTTTTTCTTTAACTAAATCGTCAAGCATCTGATGTCCATGATCAGGTCGCATCGGTATTGAGGCATCATTACGATTTTGATCGGCTCTTCGTCTTTGTTCTTTAATCACGCAAGTGATTATTTCGTGCATATCAACATCGCCCTCAAGGTGATCTGCTTCATGAAAATTTCCATCGGCATCTCGTTTGGTACTCCTAAGGTGTAAAAAATGAACCCGATCCGCAAATGCATTAAAAATAGCAGGTAAATCGTTGTCTGCTCTGACTCCCAAGGATCCAGTACAAAAGGTTATGCCATTGGAAAGAGGTGGTACATTATCAAATATATACTTAAAATCCTGTAATTTACTTACCACTCTAGGCAATCCTAAAAGAGAAAATGGTGGGTCATCAGGATGAATACACATACGGATACCTAATGACTCAGCAACAGGAATAATATCTGATAAAAACTGTACTAAATTTAATCGTAATCTATCTGGATCAATTCCTTTATATGTATTGAGCATAGCGGTAAATTCTTCCAATGAGTAGCCCTCTTCTGAACCTGGTAATCCTTTAAGAATATTGTCAGAAATTCTTTGAATATCTTCAGGAGATGAGTTTTTAAACTGAACCTTAGCTTGAGAAATTTCCTTCGCCGAATAATCCTTTTGTGCTCCTTCCCTTTTAAGGATGCATAGATCAAAAAGTTTTAATTCTGAAGCATTGAACTCCAGGGCAAGAGAACCATCTTCTAAGACCATATCCAAACGAGTTCTTGTCCAATCAAGTATAGGCATAAAATTATAACATATCACAAAAACTCCGCACTTTGCTAGATTTTTCATACTTACTTTATAATTTTTAATAAGCTGCTCAAAGTCCCCAGTTCTAGTTTTTATATTTTCATGAACAGGGAGCGACTCAACTACATCCCAACTAAGTCCAACTACTTCAATCTCCTGTTTTCTTTTTTGGATTTCTGCTTCAGACCAAATTGCACCATTAGGTATATGATGAAGAGCATTAACAATTCCGGTTGCACCAGCTTGTCTTATATCTGACAAGCTAACCGGGTCCTTTGGACCATACCAGCGCCAAGTTTGAGTCATTTTCATTTTTCTTGATTTAAACCCCACTAAAGGCGCTAAAGCCTCCATCAATAGGGAGTACTACTCCAGTTATGAATTTTGCTGCATCACTACACAAAAAGTGAATGGCACCATTTAGTTCCTCAGCTTCCCCAAATCTTTTCATAGGGGTATTTCTAATTATGGTTTCACCTCTATCAGTATAAGTGCCATCATTATTAAGCAGTAATGCTCGGTTTTGATTTCCTACAAAGAAGCCAGGTGCAATAGCATTAACTCTTACGCCAGAACCAAACTTTAAAGCCATCTCGACAGCCATCCAACGGGTAAAATTCTCAATTCCTGCTTTTGAAGCAGAATAGCCTACTACTCTGGTGATNACTCTGTCTACACTCATAGANGAATAATTAATTATAGAACCACTTTTTTGTTGAGCCATAATTTCACCGAAGACCAAAGAGGGAATTACAGATCCATTAAGATTTAATTCCGTTACTTTTTTAAAATCATCCATGGACAGATCAAAAATTGTTTGATCAACTGCTATTGTAGCTCCTTGCATATTTCCCCCCGCCGCATTGAGAAGAATATCAACTCTTCCCCACTTAGCAATTATCTCTTGACTAATTTTCTGTATGGAATCTTTCGATAACACATTTGAAGCAAAGCCAATGGCTTTTCCTCCATTTCGTTCTATCAAGTCAACTGTTTTTTGGGCTGATTCATCGGTAAGATCAAGAATCACAATTTTTACACCTGATTCAGATAAGCTTTGCGCTATACACCCCCCAAGGGCACCGCCACCTCCTGTGATAACAGCCACCTTATCATTTAAATTGAAATCTGGTTTCATAGGTCTTTATAAAATAAATTCAGTATCATTCCACTCAATGACATTATTAGTATCCATTGCTTGAATTCCCATTTCGACAGCATATGCAACATTTGCGCCAGTAGTTATATTAGATAGTGGTATCTTATTATTTAAAATTGAGTTCCTAAAATCAATCAAGGCCTGTAATGTAGCTCTATTTGAATCACTTTCAATTAGATCAAGTGGTAAACCTTTACTTTGAGACCAATTAGTTGTTGCTCCTGANACNCCNTCGACNTCTCCNTATTTAGGAGTATATTNTCCNTCAGGATAAAACCAAGCAGAATCTTGATAAATCGTNAGNGTTCCNTTATCTCCCATTACCATNATTTTATAACCATCTTTAGCNTTNGCAGTTAGAGANGTAAATGTNGCTTTTAANCCATTAGNGTATTCATAAACTACCTTTGTATTGTCATAAGTTTCTCTTCCATCTTTCCAATAGTTTATACCACCAAAACCTATAGCTTTTTTTGGTCTATCGTCTAAAATCCAATTTGCAAAATCAATTTGATGTGCACTCAATTCAGCAAGAAGACCATAGGAATAATCTCTATACATTCGCCAGTTAATTTCTCTTTCTTGAGAAGGATTTTTTACTACTCTTCTCCAATTACCATTTCGATTCCACTGCGCTTCGATAGAAATTATATTTCCAACTTTCCCATCATTTATAAGATCGACCAATTGACTATACATTTTCGAACTGTGAAACTGGTGACCGGTTTGAAAAATTTTATTAGTTAGCTTACCTTTTTTAACAAGTCTTTGGGTGGCGGCTGTACCCTTAGCCATTGTTTTCTCGCAATAGACGTGTTTATCAGCATCCAATGCATCAATTGAAATTTGATCATGGGTATTAAGGGGTGTTGATACAATTATTGCATCAATATTTTTATTGTCTAATAATTTTCTGTAATCACTGTAAGCTTTTGCTTTTTTGGAATTTTTAATTAAACTAAAACCCTCTTCTAAGCGAAATGGGATATTATCACATACACCAATTAAGTTGCAGCCGTTTATTTCATTTAAAAGTTTAATTAAGCCTTGACCTCTAGAGCCAGTTCCAATAACGCCAAAATTAATCTGATTATTTAAATTACTTGAGGAATGTATATTCGCAAGTAAATTGGTGGAACTAAATGAACCTAAGATTAACCCACCTGTATTTAATATAAAGTCCTTTCTTTTCATCTGGGTGGTGGTTTATTTTGTATTAATTATTTCGTTTATTTCTTCAAGGGACTTCCCTTTAGTTTCTGGCATTATAAAAATAGAAAACAGAAGCTGAAGTATCATCATGAAAGCAAAAAAAGCAAAAATCGGCCAAGGATTCGTATTGTAAATTTCGATTACGGATGGGCCTAATAAAGTAATAAGGGCAGCAAAAACCCAATGAATACCAGAACCGAAAGACTGCCCCATTGCTCTAATTCTATTAGGAAAAATTTCTGAAATAAAAACCCATATAACAGTACCTTGACCGATTGCATGGGCAGCTATAAATGTAAAGATAAAAAATGCTATCAACTGGGGACTTAAATCAAAGTAAAAAGCACTAGAAACACCACCAAGTCCGATTATATATCCAATTGAACCAATTGTGAGTAACTGTCTTCTACCTAGACGATCAATTAACATTAATCCACCAAAAGTAAATACAATATTAGTTAGTCCAATGATAACGGAATTAAATAAGGACTCTTTAGTAGCAAAACCTCCCATTTCTAGTATTTCAGGTGCATAATAAAGAATAAAGTTAATTCCTGAAAGTTGATTAAAAAAAGAAATAAAAAAGGCTAAAATTACAGTTTTTTTGAATCGCGGAATAAATAGTTTACTCTCTACTGAATTATCAATATCAGTTAACCTGATAGATTTTAATACAGCGTCAGCTTCGATTTGGTTTGGATAAATTTCTTTTAAAACCTTTTTGGCAGTTGTATCATCATTTTTGAATAATAAAAGCCATCGAGGAGAGTCAGGTATGTATAATGTCATCAAAAAATAAAGTAAGGCTGGAATTGCCTCTACTCCAAGCATCCAACGCCAATCATTATCTCCATCAAATCCAGTCAGTATGTAATTTGAAAAAAAAGCAATTAGTATACCAAATACTAAACTAAATTGATAAAGAACTCCGAGTGAGCCCCTATTTTGAGATGTAGTCATTTCAGATATATATATAGGTGCTGTAACAGAGGAAATCCCTACTGCTATTCCTCCAATAAATCTGAACAAAGAAAAGGTATAAGGGTCAATTGCTAACGCGGAACCTAAAGCAGAGATAAAAAAGAAAAAACCAATCCAAGAAAGAGTTAATTTTCTTCCAAGCCTGTTGGAAGGAAGGGAACCGAACAAGGCACCTATTACAGTCCCCCACAAGGCCATGGACATTATAAAAAATCCATGAAAAATAGGAGAGGTTGACCAAAGTTCTTTAATAGGTAAATTTGCACCTGATATTACTACGGTGTCAAACCCAAACAAAAAGCCTGATAGGGCTGCAACTAAAATCCATTTAAAAGTTTTCGGCATTTAAGCTTATATTCGTGTGCGTACACATCGTGCGAACAAATATAAGTAAATTGTTGTTTAAAGTATTGAAAAAATAAAATGAAAAAAACATAAATAATATGTTAAATTTTTAAAGGTATAGCACTTGAAGCACCTTATTTTTATATGTTTACAATGTTATTATAAATTTATTTATTAATAAGATTGACAACTATAAAAGACATAGCTAAAGAAGCTAATGTATCGACAGGAACAGTCGATAGGGTATTACATGATCGAGGAGGTGTTTCTCAAGAGACTAGTGACAAAATAAAGGGAATTTTAAGGAAAAAAAACTTTAAAATAAATCAGATTGCCAGTTCATTAGCTATGAAAAAGCATCTTAATCTGGCAACGCTTATTCCCATGTATGATAATCAAAACGTGTTTTGGAAATCGCCTGCCTCAGGAATTCAAAAAGCAAGCCAAGAAGTTAATGCAAATGGAGTAGAAATCACCAATTTCTTTTTTGATCAATTTGATCCTAAAAACTATATTGACACTTTCAATAAATTGTTAGATTCAAATCCGGATGCTCTAATAATGGCTCCGATATTTGTGAAAGAGACCTCATTAATCATCAAATCACTTAATGAAAGAGATATACCTTTTATTTTCCTAAACATCAATCAAAAAGGATACAATAACCTTTGTTATATCGGACAAAAATCATTTGAAGGTGGTAGCCTTGCGGGCCAGCTATTGAATCTTTGTACTACACAAGATGATGAGCTACTGATTGTTCAAACAAGAAAAAACCTTGATGACTATAGATCTTTTAGTCAAAGAGGTAAAGGTTTTATAGATTATTTTAATAAAAATAATATCAAAAAAAGTATTCATCAAATTCAATTTGACGGGCTAAAAAATGAGTCAAATGTTGGTAAAAAAATTAACTCACTATTAAAATCAAACAAAAAAATAAAAGGGATAGTAGTTCCTTCTAGTAGAACATCTAATATAATTGAACTAATTCATCCAGATATTCAAGCTATTATAAAAGTTGTAGGTTTTGATACAACTCCTAAAAATATCTCTGCACTAAAAAAAGGACAAATAACTTTTTTGATTTCACAGAAATCCTTCAACCAAGGTTATAAGTCAATTATAACAATGGTAAATTATTTGATTCATAAAGTAAAACCTGATCCTGAAATACCTACACCATTAGAAATTGTTACTAAAGAAAATGTTGAGTTCATCGAATACGACATGAGACGTTACGATAGTGGATTATAAAACTGATTGCATAAAAAAAGGGGCAAAAGCCCCCTTTTTTTTGTAAATGATTAGGTATTAATACCCTGGGTTTTGAGTTACTTCATTAGTTGCAAGATCTAGTTCAGTTAGTGGAATAGGTCTTAAATAGTGGTGTTCTTTAATGTAATTAAGTGCACCTATCCATGGATTGAATGCTTTACTTCTACTAATTAAGGTACCTGTTCTTTTAAGGTCGTACCATCTAAGTCCCTCTCCCATAAACTCACGAGCTCTTTCATCCATAATCATTTCAATTGTGACGTTACCTGAAGCTCTATAGGACTTGGTAGCCAATGAGCTTAAATCATTAGGGTCATTAGCCATATCTGCATCGCCAAGTTGACCGCCAATGATAGCTCGGTTTACAACCGCATTATAGTAGTCAGAAGCTGAGCCAACGGAGCCAGCACTTGCACCTTTAATAATAGCTTCAGCAGCTATAAGATATGCCTCTGAAGACCTCATAAGTGGATGATCAGCTTCACCGAAACCATTACCGTAGTCAATCCCAGGCTCCCAGAACTTCCACATCATTGGGTGGTGATTGGGATTATGATAATTAGATTCTTCTATTTTTCCAATCTGATCATGATTGATTACAGCGTAATCCATGTTACCCCCAACATCCTTACCTCTCTCTGCAACGGTTGTAGCTGGATTATTCCAATCTCTGTACTCGACAACAACGTCACCAGATTTGATATCAATTGGTGCTACACCATCAGCAGGCACAAAACCAGGATTATCGACAACAGCGTAAACTTTCTCAACGAAGTTTAGATGGTATCTCGTGTCAGTTTCTGGATCAAAAAGTCTCCAAACACCTGGTACGGTGCTATGAGCACCTAATTGTCTGTTGTAGTCAGATGTTCTTCCTGGACTACCAGGAGATTCATCATGAGATCCACCAAAAATACTGTGTGAATTATTACCAGAATCA